>NZ_VFUH01000010.1:0-261896 GCF_006440475.1 Mesorhizobium sp. B2-6-1 | reverse complement strand
GTCACGGCGACCGATGGCGACGGCGACCACGTCACACAAAGCGCCGACATCTCCCAGACCATCGTCTTCGAGGATGACGGGCCGAAGGCCGTCGGAACCGCCTCGATCACGGCGAATGTCGACGAAGACGGGCTTGCCGGGCACAACCCAGATGCCGGCAGGCCGGGTGAGACGGGAGCGATCGGCCTTTCCGCGACCGTCACGGGCGCTGCCGGCGCGCTGACCGCGCTCGTCGGCTTCGGCGCCGACGGCCCGGGCGCCCAGGCGTTTCATCTTGCCTCGACGGCCGTGCCGGCGGATTCCGGCCTTACGTCGCAGGGCGCGCATGTGCTCATCGTATCCGATGGGAGCACCTTGCATGGTTATGCCGAGGCAGGAAACGGCGCCGGCTTCTCGGCCGGCGACCGCGAGATCTTCCAGCTGACCGTGGGGGCCAACGGCTCCTACGTCTTCACGCTCAAGGATCAGATCGATCATCCGGCGCTGGACGGCCAGGCCGGAGACAATGGTGAAAACCAGCTGACGAGCCCGATCGATCTTTCCTCGTATATCGTCGCGACCGACGGTGACGGCGACTCCATCCCCCTTGGCGCCGGGACCTTCCTGATCCAGGTCCTCGACGACATTCCGGTGCAGACCAGCGCCACCGTCTCCGGCAATGTCGGCGAGGACGCGCTTTTGCTGGCGAACTCGAATGGTCATTCCGTCGGCAATCCCGACGGAGATGGCCTCGGCACGGTCGCGACCGGTTCGCTGAGCTCGCTGGTCTCCGCCGGGGCGGACGAACCCGGTTCCTTCTCGCTGATCCAGAACCCCGCTGGCTTGCCGGCGGCGACATCGAAGGGCGAGGCGATCGTCTACCACGTCGACGGCACGGTGCTGACCGGCTATGTCGAGAGCGGAACACCCGGCCTCGATGCGGGCGACCGCAAAGTCTTCACCCTCGATGTCCAGCCGAACGGCACCTACACCTTCACCTTGCTGGACCAGATCGACCACCTGCCGAACTCCCCCGCCAACGATGACAACCAGAAGCTGGTGCTCGACTTCACACATGCGCTCCAGTTCACCGACGCCGACGGCGACACGATCGCGATCACCGGCGAGACGACGACCACCACAGCCACGACAGGCCTGAGTCTGCATTCCGGCCATTACGGCACCTATACCGTGGGCGGCGTTACGTTCGACGGACTAACGTTCAAGGGAGCCTTGGCTCACGATTTCAACAATGGCGCCGGAAGCGATTCCTTCAACGTTTCGGGTCAGGGCGTCGGCATCGGCGACAATCATATCCATGACAATGAGGGCTTCATCTTCTCGCGGCCCGGCACCGATGCGGTGAGCTTCACCATCAACGGCAACGGTTCGGGCACAATTTCCTGGGAAGCCTACAATGGCGCCGGCGTGCCGGTTTCCGGCAGCTCCGGTTTCCAGATAGGAACGATGACTGTGCCGGCCAACGGCTCAGTCGTCACGATCGACCCGGCGGGCACGTTCGACCATCTGGTGATCCGCTTCGATCTCGACAGCGGCGACAAGATCCGCGCCGAAAATTTCCTCTATACGTCGACCACCACCACCAGCGGCGGCGTCTTCACCATTGGCATCGAGGACGACATTCCGGTAGCGCTGAACGGCAGCGCCACTCTTCCGACCGTCTACGAAGACACGCTGACCGGCCTGTCGAGCGGAAATTCGGAAGGCGGCAGCCAGCCAACCTCGGTTACGTTTGGGGCATCGGCCTTCGTCCCACTGCTTTCGATCGGCGCTGATGACGACGCGACTTTCTCCTTCAACGTCGAAAAGAATGGAACTCAGGCGGGCGTGTCGTCGGGGGGATCGGCGGTTCATTTCGTTGTGGGTGTCGATGCCGTCGATGGCGTCGCGGCGGACGGTCGCACCGTATTCACGATTGCGGACAACAACAACGGCACCTTTACGCTGACGCTGCTCGATCACCTCGACCATAGCCTCAATTCCGGCGACAGCGGGACGATGGCGATCGACATCGGCTCGCTCTTCAAGGCGACCGACTTCGACGGCGACAGCGTCAACCTGGCCGGCACGTTGAACATTGTGGTCGAAAATGACAGGCCAGTGATCGCTGCGGCGGAGGCCACCGTGGCGGAAAGCACCGCAGCGGGTTCCACAAACGCATTCAACGCGGCCTCCGCGACCGGCTCGCTGGGAATCTCGTGGGGAGCCGACGACGCCAATCCCAACAGCGGCATTCACGACCGCTCGGTTGCCTTCAATCCGGCGTTGGCCGGCGTCCAGGCTGGCCTGACGTCCAATGGCGATGCCATCACCTACACTCTGTCCAGCAACGACACCGTGCTGACGGCGACCGCCACGCACAACTCGGTCATCCGCACCATCTTCACCGTGTCGATCAACGATCAGACGAACGGCAACTATTCGTTCAACCTGGAAGACAATATCGACCATCCGGCTGGAGCCGACCACAACGACAAGGCCCTGTCCTTCGGCTTCAACGCGACGGATTCGGATGGCGACAGCACGTCGTCCGCCTTCACCGTGCATGTCACCGACGACATTCCGGTCGTCACCAGCCCTGCGGGTACGGGCAATGTGTCGGAGAGCCTGCTGCCCCTGGTACAGCCGACATCAGGCAATCTCAATATCGACTGGAATGCGGACGACAAGGGATCGAGCCATCTCGAATTCGCGCGCGGTCCCGGCAACACTCTCATGGCGCCCGAAGAGCTGACCTCGGGCGGCGTTTCGCTGGACTACACAGTCCGTCTTGCCGCCAACGGCGTCGATGAGGAACTCGTCGCCTTCAAGCAAGGCGACACCGTATCCAATCCCGTCTTCATGGTGACCCTGAACGGCGTGGGCACCCCGACCTTTGTCTTCACCCTCTGGCAGCCGCTTGACCACGACCACATCGGCGGCAGCGACGCCTCGCTGCCGCTCGGCTTCACCATCAAGGCCGTCGACGGCGACGGCGACTCCGTCACCCAGAGCTTTACGGTCAATGTCGCGGACGACGTGCCGGCGGCAGCGATGAATGCACAGGTCCAGCTCGATGACGACGCGCTGGGCGGCAATCCCGATGGCACCGGCGATGTCACTCCCGACACAGCCCACGCATCCGGTACGCTCGGCCACACCTACGGCGCCGACGGCGCCGGTACGACGCTGCTCACCGGCGCAACGCTGCCGGTTGCGGGCGGGTTCTCGGTGACCTCGAACTCGGGAACCGACCTGATCATCAGCCAGATGCAGAACAACGTCGTCGTCGATGTGCTGAAGGTGCATCTGGCCGACACCACATCCGGCGCCTACACGGTCACGCAGCTTCATGCGATCGAGCACCCTGCCGGCGACGACGAGAACAATCTGCAGTTCGGGGTCAACTACACCGTCACGGACGGCGACCACGACACGGCCACCGGCACGCTGTCGATCGATGTCGACGACGACACGCCGACGGCGAGTGTGAGTGCCTCGCAAAACGTCGCCGAGGGCACAACGGTCACCGGCGTGCTGGACTTCGTCGCCGGCGCCGATGGTGCCACGGTGACGCAGATCAACGGCAAGACCCTGGTGTTCGGCGCCGATGGCTACTCGCAGCCAATCGTCTTCGAGCACGGCACGATGGCGGTCATGGCGAATGGCAGCTACACATTCACCGCGCAAGGCGACGACGTCTATCTTACTGGAGGCACCGCAACCGGCACCTTCACCGTAAAGGATGGCGACGGCGATACGTCGACCGCCAACTTCGGCTTTGCGATAAACGACACCACCAACGACACGACGGTCAACCTTAGCGCCTCGACGGTGTCGGAAGGAGCGGTGGCCAACTACGTCTTCACGGCAACACTGTCGAACGCCTCCCAGGGCGTGACCACGATCACAACCAACCAGGGCGACATCACGATCGCGAACGGCCAGACCACCGGCACGCTGACGATTGCCTCAGGCAATGATGAGGACGTCTATCTCGACGCGTCGAGCCGGACCGCGACCATCATCAACACCAGCGGTGGCAATTTCGAGCATCTCCTGGTCGGCGCCGCAACGGCGACGGCGCAGGTCACTGACACTACCAACACGGTGACGGCGACGCTCACGTCCTCAACAATCCCGGTCTCGGAAAATGGCGGCTCGATCCTTTATACGGTGACGCTGACCGGCACTCCTGGTTCGGTCGCACCGACCGCACCACTGACCTTCACGCTGGCCAATGGCGAGACAGTGACAGTCGCCACCGGCGCTACAACAGGATCCGTGACCCACACCTACACGGACGCCCAGATCACCGACCAGGCGAATATTTCCAATTCGATCGCGTCGGTGCAGTCGGGGGGCAGCGAATACGAGCATCTGGTCACGGCGGGCTCGACCACTGTCGACGTCAACTACTTGACGACGCTTACCGGTCTGACGCTGCAAGCTTCGGGCGGGGATACGTTCGTCGATGAAAAGGGCCTGGATATCCGTAGCGGCGAACCTGCGGGATCTGGCGAAAACGACAACAATCCGGCTACCAATTTCGATCCGTCGGAAAGCAACACCGGCGCCTTCGGTTTCACATCGCCCGACGGCCTGGTCACGATGACGATCGGGACCACAGCGCTGACCTTGTCGGAGTTACAGGCCGCCTCGCCTGGAGCGCCGGTGACCATCTTGGGCGGCCCGGCCTACGGATTGCTCCAGGTGACAAGCTTTGTCGGAGACGCGACCGGCGGCACGGTGACCTACAAGTTCACCTTGCTCGACAATGTCACTCATCCGAATACAACGGCGGATGCGACGCCCGGTGACCGTGGCCTCCAGGATCAGGTGTTTGCGAACTACGGTGTTGTCGTTACAGACACCGACGGCAGCAGCACCACCTCTTCGCTCGACATCGCGATACGCGATGATGGCCCAACGGCCCACAATGACACCGATTCCTTCGGCACGGGCATCATAGGCAGCTCGATCCTCGGCAATGTGACAGACGGCACCGGCACCAACGAAGGTCTGCACGGCACCGGTATCGACACCCTGGGTGCCGACGGCGCCAGGATCAGCGGCGTCACTGGCTCTGGTGGATCGGACACCGATGTGGCTGGCGGCGGCTTCGTCGTCAGCGGCCAATTTGGCACGCTGGCTCTGCAGGAGGACGGCAGCTACGTCTATACCCGTGTCTCCGGCCTGGCCGGCAGCGACGTGTTCACCTACACGCTGAAGGACGGCGACGGCGACACCTCGACCGCGACGCTGACCGTCGGGCTCGACAGCACCGGTCAGCCGACCGCCACCTCGTCAAGCATCGTGGTCGACGAGGACGATCTTGCCGCGGGCGTCCACAACACCAATAGCACGGGCGACGATACGACTTCGAACCCCGCGGACATATCGCTCGGCAGCTATGGACCGGACGGGCATGGCTCGCTCAGCTTCGACGTTGCCAATGGCGACACCGTCATGGACGGCGCTTTCACAGTGAAGCATGACGGCGTCGCGCTCCACTATTACTACGACACGGCCTCACACACCTTGTACGGCACGACCGACACGTCCGGCGCGACGGCCGCAGCCAACCACGCCGTCTTCAAGATCGAGGTCAACCAGACAGCGGCGACCTATAACTTCACGCTGCTGCAGGAGGTCGATCATCCGCAAGGCGGCGGCGAGAACGACATCAATCTTTCGCTTGGGTACACCATCACCGACTCCAACGGCGATCACGCCCACGGCGCGATCGGCATCAAGATCGACGACGATATGCCGGTGGCGAAGGCGGATACCGTGCAAGTAGACGAAGGCAGCAAGCCGACGCTCAATGCGATCCTTGTGCTCGATCTTTCGCTCAGCATGAACAGCGATCCCGATGGCGGGGGCGGCTTCACTACCCGGCTTGCACTCATGCAGTCGGCCGTCCAGAATTTCCTGAGCAGTTCGACAGTGATCTTCAACCAGATCACGATCTACTCTTTCGGAGTAGGAGCCGAGCTCGTCGGCCAGTATACGATCGGCGAAGGCAACTACATCCAGAGTGCCATCAACACCGTAAACGGGTTCAATTCGAATAGTCTCTCGGCTGGCACGCAATATGACTCCGCCGCCAACCTGATCGACGGCAGAAGCAATAGTGCCTATCGCTACGCGAATTTGCCGCATCCCACGGCCGACGCCACCAACATCTACTTCCTGAGCGACGGCGACCCGCAATCGGGAGCGAGCCTGGACGCGAACGAGCAGACCAGTTGGAGTAATTTCCTGGCCACCAGCCATGTGAACCAAGTCTTCGCGCTTGGCTTCAGCGATATCGCCAATACAACCTTCCTGGCGCAGATCGCCTCGCGCCCAGGCGATATTGCCGAAGCGGTGACGGATCCGACCGAGCTTTCATCGACGCTGGCGGGTGCGCTGCCATCGTCCGCCTCGGGCAGCATTCTTGCCGATCATGGCCTTGGCGCCGATGCGTTTGGCGCCGACGGCGGCCACATCCAGTCGATTGCGATCGACGGTACGACCTATACGTTCAATGGAACGAACGCCATCAGCCTTTCCGGCGCATTACCCGGCGCGCATCTGCTTGCAAACGACGGCAAGTCGATCGAGGTGACCACGAGCGCCGGTGGGAAGCTGACATTCTATTTCGCCGACGAGGGTATCCATCATGCGGGCGACTACGATTACACCGCACCGGTGAACGTCAATGCGGACAAGACCGAGACATTCCACTATGTCCTGGTGGATGGCGACGGCGACACGGCCGGAGCGGATCTCACAATAACGGTCCACAATATTCCTGAACCGCCGCGCATCGATCTGGACAATCATGCGACAACAACTGGCAATGTGACCGACAATTTCTCGTCTGGTAACTATAGCGGCGGCACGGGATGGGCAGGCAACTGGACGGAGACCAGCGATGACAGCAGCGCATCCGGTGGCGATATCCGCATCGTAAATGGGCAGTTGCGCCTCGGCGACAATTCGAGCAACACCGGCGGGGATGCCTTCATTCAACGCAATGTGGATTTGTCGAATGCCACGAGCGCAACGCTGACGTTCGACTATAACAAATCCGGGCCGGACGGTGGCGAAGACCTGATCGTCCAGGGATGGAACGGAACGGCCTGGGTTGAAATCGGCCGGATCGACGGGGACTCTGCCGACGGCAATGGCAGCATGAACATCGCGCTAACATCATCGTTGATCTCAGCCAGTTCTGCTATCCGTTTTGTTGCCGACGATAACCTCGACCAAAGCGAGTACTACTATATCGATAACGCGAACATTGCCTGCTCCAGCGTCGACACAGCCACCGGCAGCACCGCTACTTTCACCGAAGGCGGTCCGGCGGCGGCTATCGCCACCGTCAATTCGCTGATCACCGATGCAGACAGCGCCGACATGGCCTCGGCCACGATAGTACTGACCAACAAGCAGGCCAGCGACGAGTTTGTCATCGCCGGGACGCCGGTTTCAGGCGGCGACATCGGCACGGTGAACGGCATCGGCTATAGCGTTGCCGACAATGGCTCGCAGGTCACCATCACACTGACCGGCAATGCAGCGAAAGCCGACTATGAAACGGCGATCGAAGCCATCGCCTTCCACAACACCTCGAACGCCCCGGCGACAGTTGACAGGACCGTGCAGGTCACGGTCAACGACGGAACGTCGAATTCCAACACCGCGGTCTCGACGATCCATGTCGTGGCGGGGAACGACGCTCCGACGCAGACTGGCGACCATGCTGCGACCGTGGCAGAAGGCGGCACTTACGTCATCACCACTGCCGACCTGAACTTCACCGACCCTGACGACACTGCGGCGGGTGTGACATTCACGGCATCCTCGCTTACCAACGGCATCATCCAGGTCAACGGCGTGACGCAGAACACTTTCACCGGCACACAGTTGCAGGCCGGTCAGGTGACGTTCACCCACAATGGTTCGGAGACGACAGCGGCGAGCTTCCAGATCAATGTCGAGGATGGCAACGAGGACAGTAGCACACCGGTCAACTCGGCGTTCGATTTCACCGTTACGCCGGTGAACGACGCCCCGATCGGGGCCAATGACTCGATCATCATCAGCGCGACGACAAACGAGACTGTCACAATTCCAAATTGGGCTTTGCTGCTCAACGACAGCGACCCAGATGGAAACAGCCTGACTTTGACCGCAGCCTCCGGGGCAACCAGTGGAACCGTTGCTTCGGACGCATCCAATGTGACTTTTACCGACGTTGGCAACAATAATGGCCAGGCGGGTGGATCATTTACCTACACGCTGTCGGACGGAACTGCGACGGATACAGCAACCGCAACTGTTTCGCGTGATACGAGCGGAAGCTTGGACGGCACCGCAAACGCTGACATCCTGATCGCCACCAGCGCGAGTGGTGAAACTATCAACGGAGGCGGTGGCAACGACATTCTTGTCGGTGGCGCAGGGGCAGATACCCTGACTGGAGGAACAGGCGCCGACACCATGATGGGGGGGGGCGGTGCCGATACCTTTGTGATTGCGAGCGTCAATTCGCCGGGGACAACCGGCGGCATCCTGAATTCCGGAACCATAACCGGCTTTGACGTTATCACCGATTTCGATCCTACGTCCGACAAGCTTACGCTGGCTGGGACACCCTTTGCCGCCGCCAATGTCGGGATTCCCACCCATGTCGATGGAACAAATTCCAGCCTGACCATCGGCAATAGCCTGATCAGCCAGCATAGCATTACGAATGGCATCATCACGTTCTACAACGCATCGAACACGGCAGTGGCGCTGGGGTCAGCGGCGAACGTCGCCGCTGTTGTCCAATATCTGCACAACAATGATCTGGGTAACGCTGGCGTGACGGTCGCCTTCACCGCGACTTACGGCAGTGCCAACCACACCTTCGTCTACGAGCAAGTTGGAAATAATCCGAACTCCGCCAATGACATTCTCATCGATTTGCAAAATGTACCGGGCGGTATCTCCAATCTGGGGACATTGATTGGCAACGGTCACATAGATCCCATTATCCTCGACCTCAACCACGACGGCTTTGCCTTCTCCGACCTCAGCCACGGCGTTCAGTTCGACATCAACGGCGATGAGACAAAAGATCAGATCGCATGGAACACATCGCACGACGGCATGCTGGCGGTCGATCTCAACCATGACGGCAAGATCGACGACGGCACGGAACTGTTCACGCCGAGCTTCGGCGGCGGCAAGTTCGCCAGCGGGGCGGCGGCACTCGCCTCGCTCGACGGCAATCATGACGGCGTCATCGATCACAACGACGCGGCGTTCAGCAGCCTGCTGATCTGGAAGGATGCCAATGCCAACGGCACTAGCGAGGCCGGGGAATTGTCACACCTCGCTGATAACGGTATCGTCTCCATCAGCACGGCGGCCAACCCGGCCGTGGGCGAAATCGACGGACAGACCGTGACAGGCAACGGCACGTTCCAGATGGCGGACGGCACCACCGGCAACTATGTCGAGGTCGAACTCGACACCTCGCTCGGTGCCCCCGCACAGCCGACCGTCGCCTCCGACGGCACGAAGACCTTCGCCATCGGCTCTCTCGAGGTGACCGATCTGATCGCCGACTTCCACGACGGCGCCAAGGGCGACCAGATCGATCTTACGGCATTGCTGAAGGGCCTGGCCGGCGTCACCGATCTCGAAGCCGGCGGCTTCGTGGAGATCGCGCAGTCCTCGGCCAATGCGGCGAACGCCGAGGTCAAGGTCGACACCAATGGCGGCGGCGACAACTATCACACGGTGGCCGTCCTTGAGAACTATACGTTCCACAGTGCGGCCGAAGCAGTCAAAATACTCTATGACGACAGCCACGGTACCAAGCAGGACGTGGCCTAAGGGGCGAAAGGAACGGGGTGAGCAACATGAACAGAATCTTGCGGGTGGCTTTGGGGGCCGGTCTGCTGTCGATCTTGTCGACGGGCCTCAATGCCGCCGACATCATCGAAGGACCCACCGGCGATTATTGCGGTGTCGTCGGCACCTCCAACCTGGTGCTGAACGACAACATCGTCGATCTCAGGGATCAGGTTGTGAAGCTGATGGACGAGTCGGTCGTCGTCGCCAACAGCTCGGAGTGGATCAATTCGTCCCGGCCGGTTTTCGTCTGGGCCTCCGAAGCCAAGGTCGCCTGCGGCATGGCTTACGGCTATCTTAAGACGAACTACAAGGACGAAGACACGCTCAACAAATGCGAGTGTTTCCACGATCGCATGGTCGAGTACATGCACTGACCGGATAGGCAACCTGCGCCTGTTGGCCACCATGGCAGCGGACGGATCAACTCCTGAAGGCGATCGCCGCAACGATCGCCCTGGCCGGCATTGGCCAAGTCGTCACGCTGGCTTGCGCCGACCGGCTGGAGCAGCCTCCCATGGCACAACCTCCGTCGTCCGGCTCGGCGCAGCCGATCCCATTGTGACGCAACCGCAGTGTGGTATGCGACAGACATTCAAGGCGTTCGCGAGCTATCAGCCGACCGTGCCGTTGCCGATGGCGACGTTCGGCGTTTCCGCGTTTTCGTCGGACCGCGATACCTTCTCAGGGCAAGCGCGACGGGTCGGGGCGCTGAGGGCCCGGCTCTTCGGCGGCTGAAGAAAAACAGGACGGCACGACCAGTTCGCCGTAACATGCGTCGGAGACCAGACCGGGAATAATAAGCCGGCGGTGAACAGGGTGGGACAATCATGGAAGCTGGCCGACGGGTCCGTGGGCTGAAGATTTGGGCAACCGCCTTCGCGCTCGCCGCGGTATTGTCGGGCTGCCAGTCGAAGGGGGGCGTTACCGAAGCGCTCGATCCGGCGGCGATTGCCGCGCCTGCCGGGCAGGACGGCGCCCCGGCCGCCGGCCCGGCCCAGGCAACCCAGTCGATGGGTGCCGGTTCGACGAAAATTACCATGCTATTGCCATTATCCGCCTCGGGAACGGCGGGGGAAAATGGCCGCAAGATGCTCGATGGCGCCAAGCTCGCGATGACCGATATCGGCAATGGATTGCTTACGCTGACGGTGGAGGACACCAGGGGCGACAACGCACAGGCCGGCAAATTGGCGCTGCAAGCCCTGACGACCGGCACGAAAGTCGTCATCGGGCCGACCGAACTGCCGGCAGCCCAGCATATCGCCACATTGTCGGGATCGAAGCGGCCGCCCGTGCTGGCGCTTGCCGACAATTTCGCGGGCGGCGCCGGTGTTTATGCCGTGCGCCTCAGCGAAGCGGACAGTGCGGCGGCGGGCGCTGCGGGCATCGCCGCAAAAGGCGGAAAAAAATTCGTATTGTTTGTCGCGGGTGGCTCGAATGCCAGCACGGTCGAGAAGCGGGTCGCCAACAGTCTCAGCATCTATGGCGCGACGCTCGCCGTCACCGTTCCATATTCGGCCGGCGACAGCGCCGCCAAGGCGGTCGACGAAATGGCCTCGCTCGTGGACACTCCCGACGCTGTCATCATTGCCAGCGGCGATGCCAGCCCGTCGCCGATACTTGCCGCTCTCAAATCAAAGGGCATTGCGGGCAAGGCGACCTCCGTCGTCGGAACCAGCCGTTGGCTGGAGCATCCCATGGAACCATCGTTCGAGGGAGCCTATATCGCAACGCTCGATCCGGGCGAAACCGGGCCGATCGCCGATCGCTTCAGGACGACATACAATTATCCCGCCGACGTCAACGTAGCCTACGCTTATGATATGGTTGCGCTGACTGCAGGAATTGCCAGCGCGGTCGGACCTGACGGTTTCAGCAAACAGGTGCTCGAAAATCCGAGTGGATTTCGCGGATCGACCGGCCTGTTCCGCTTTCGCGCCGATGGATCCAGCCAAAGATCGATGCCATTCTATCGGATAGAAAAGGGTGCGCTCAAACTGGTTGCCAAATCGACCTCGGGGTTCTGACCGTCCGGTAACGAACGCTGTGCTGGCCCGCCTGGTCATTACGGTCGGAGGCCTCGAGCTGCTGTTCGGGATTGCCCTGATCATGCATGCCGGAGCCTTGCTTGCGACCGACAGGCCTGCCCTTGGGACTCGTGTCGAGAATGCCGGGCAACCAGCCCGGTCGCAGACGACTGTTCTCGACGGAAGATGGCGAGAAGCGCGCAGGGTTGCCGAGGGCATTGTCGCGCTGCCGTCGATTGACCTGCCCGAGATCGAGCGGATCGAAGCCCGGCCGCCGCTCGGCGACCTCGGCCTCGCCGTGCCCCCTAAAACGCCCATGCCAGATGACTGGCGCGAAACCCTGCTCTTCCGGCCAATGGCAACGTCATCGGCGACTTTCGAATCCATGGGACGCAAAGTGGCCGTCAGTGGTGTGGCCAGCATAGAACCGGAAGCCACCTGCTCGTTTCACGATGTCGCTTGGTCCTGCGGCCAGCGCGCACGCGCCGCCTTCAACTCCTGGCTGCGTGGGCGCGCGCTGAAGTGCTTCATGCCGCCGGAGATCGAGCGTTTTGCCATTGCCGCGCCGTGTAGCCTTGGCAAGCAGGATGTCGGCGCCTGGCTTGTGTCCAACGGCTGGGCGATCGCGCTGCCCACCGGCATCTATGGCAAGGCGCAAGCAGTCGCCGAGGACGCGGAGGTGGGAGTTTTCGGCCCGCCGCGATAGGCGAAATCGATTCACGATTCGCACATCGATCAAATTGTATGGTTTGCCGCAACTGAAATTGCGCATGCCGGCGCTATGCTCGCCGATCTGACAGGAGATTGGTAATGGCACAAGCCGAAACGACCGCCACCGAGCCGGTATGGAAGAGTGTCGCGTGGCTCGCCGTCCTGGGGACCGTTGGCAGCCTTGCCCTCTCAGTGGGCCTCAATTACCTGCTGTTGTTCAGCGATGTCTTGACGCCGTTCGCGCGCAGCATGGTCACTGCGGTGCTGCTGCCTCTGATCATCGGTCTGCCGCTTTTCGTATTGATCGGCTTGAAGCAGGCCCAGATCCGCGGCTACCGGCGGGAGCTCAACAGGGCCGAGACCTATGACAGGGTGACAGGCTGCCTGAACGGCCCGGTTTTCACCTCGATGGTCGAGCGGCGCGCGGCCAGGCCGTCAGCGCCAGGGCCGCGCTCGGGCGCCTTCCTGGTGATTCATGCCGAACACCTTCGCTCCATAAATCTTCGCTTCGGCCCAGATTGGGGCGATGAGGCCTTGCGGCTCGTCGCATCGGCCATTCAGTCTTCGGTCCGCAAGGAGGATATGGTAGGTCGCATAGGAACATCGATGTTCGGAGTCTTTCTTCCAGGTACGACCGAAGCGGAGGCCGCGGAAATTGGCGAGCGCATTCGGGCAAGCGTCGCGCGGGTCTATTTCGCGCCCAAGGGGACCGAGGACGTTCTGGCGATCAGCCTGGGAAGCACCGTGTTTGAAACCGAGCTTGGATTCGAGGACATGTTTCGCTCAGCGGAAGCGCAATTATCCGCCCGCGCATCCGCCGAAACGCGCCCTACAGGTCTCCAATAGCCCGGTGTAACGTGACCGAAGCCAATACCTGGCGGCAAATCGACGTTTGGACACATTCCTAAAGCTCAGCGAGCAGGGCCGATCGACAGGCACAAGCACTTGATCGATCTCGTTGCCGGAAACCTCATCGGCGCGGAAAGAGAACCTCGCCCATTCCAAGCACCGCGTTGTCGCCGCCATATTTATGTGGTGCGCTCCCCAGCAGCGGCCGTTTCAAAATGCCTTCGGCGATCAGATGACGATCGATGATGGTGGCAAAAACGCTCTCGGGCGCGCCACACTCGACGAAGCTCGGCGACAGATGTCCTGGCGCGCGATCAAGAAGGATCGAACCGCGACGCATCAGGTAGCCGGGCATTTCACCGATGCCACCGGCTACCACCAGCGTGCCCGCGATCATGCGACTGCCGGCATAGTCGCCCGAGCCTTTCAGCACCGAGATCAGACCGCGCCGCATCCGGTCTGCGGCGAAGGCGCCCGCCCTGCCCCTGACGATCAGCACGCCGCCATTCATGCCGGCCAGTTCGCCGACGAGCGGCGCACCAAGGTGATCGCCGGCATTGCCTATTATCTCCAGCCTGCCGCCGCGCATGCCAGAGCCGGCGTGCGGCCCCGCATTGCCTTCGATCGTCAGCTTGCCGCCGCGCATGGCGCGCCCGGCCTGCGCGCCAGTATTGCCGATCACGCGAACCGATCCACCTCCCATGCCTTGCGCCACCCGGTCGAGGCGCGCGCTTCCTCCTTCGAAGACGATGCTTAGCGGATCGCTGCCGGCGAGGCGAAAAATGTCGCCCACCTTCGATCCGTGCTTCGACATGCCGATCCGGATTTTTTCGATATCCCGTCTTTCGCTCCCAGCAAGCCGCTCCGGCGTCAGCGGCGACAGGTCGAGGCGCTCAGGCGGTTCGGCAACAAGAGTGAAGGTCAGCGCCTTCATGGCAACATATCCTTCAGCGAATAGATGAACTTACCGAGCTTGCCGCCGTAATTGCCGGCGCCGATGCGAACCGCGCCTTTCTTCGGTCCGATCTGGATGACGGCCTTGATGCCGGCCTTCATCGCCGCGGCAACGGCATCATTGGTCTCACCATCAATGACGATTTCCAGGACGGCGTTGATGTCGGGGCCGAGCTCACTCGCAACCACACCGCGCAGTGTCGGCGCGTAGGCTTCGTTGGCCGAGGCGATCATGCCCTTGTATTTGCCACCTATCTTGGAACCCGAACGGGCGATGCCGCCCGGGAACGGCACGATGGCACCGGGCACCATTCCGATCGCGGCGACCGCGGCCTCGGCCGCGACCAATGCGTTGGCGCTGCTTTCGGCCATGACAAAGAAATTGCCGCCGCCGACGGCTTCTTTCGTCAGTCCGGTTGTTGCCTCGCAGAGGAATTCACCATCCATGACGGGAATGCGCCAGAAATGCCTGTCGCCGATCTTCTTGGAGATTTGCCAGCCGTCGCCGAAATAACGCAGTGCCGAACCGAGCTTGAGCTTAGCGCTGCCCTCCAGCCCGGCAAAGCAGGCGGAGCCCGGCGAAGTCAAAACACACTGCCCGACGCGATTGAGCAGTTGCTTCTGCAATTCATCGGTTCCCATCGCGAAGATCATCACGCGGCAGCCGGGCCGGCCATCCGGGGTGGCTGACGGCGGCAGGTCGGCATCGATTGCCGCTTCGCAGCCGCAACCGATTACCGAGGTGGCGAAGCCGGTCATCGTGATCGCCGCCTGCCGTGCCCATTTCCGGTTCGGCGCGGTGATGATGATGGCGGTTGCCCGCATCCCAAAGGCTTCGGCAAAAGTATCGTCGATCGTTACGCCATTTACGCTCACGTTCGGCATGGCACCTCGCCGAATGGCTGTTCACGCGCAATCGCGGAATCCGGGAAATTGAACCAATCTAAGGACAGGCCGTAGCGCTGCTGGTGATAGTCCTCCAGACGCCGCACCATCGCCTTGTCCACAGGTGGATTAAGCCTGAGGGCCTTGCCCCAGCGGTAATGGATGATCTCCCCGTCCTGCACGACGAGATCGCCATCCTTGAAAACATATGCCGCCTGTCCGAGCATTTTCGCGATACTTTCGTTCCTGCGATAGACAGCAATATCGGCTATCGCGCCGGCGCCGAGATGGCCTCGATCCGTCAACCCAAGCAGCCTGGCCGGCGCTGCGCGCGTCATGATGGCTATTTCCTCGAACGTGTATTCGCGGTCGATTGCGGACAGGGTAGAGTGCGCTAAGGCGGATCGTGAAAGTCCAGCGGCCATTTCGGTGCGTGCTTCCCGCCTCATCAGCAGCTCGAACAGAGCCGGATAAGCGGTAAAGGGTGCACCGTTGGGGTGATCGGTGGTGAAGAACACACGCCAGGGATCGTCGATCAGGAGAAAAAGCTCGAGCCCGATCGCCCACTGCATCGTGCCATAAAAGTCCTTGCCATAGCTGTAGGGCACGATGCCGCCGCCATTGCCATCCCCGTCATGAATGACGGACTTTTTCGGATGCGCGCTGCCCCGCGCCGAGAACTGCCGCATGACGTCGGAGGAGACCGTGACCGTCTGACCGAACATTACCTGACCGATATCGATGGTGACTTCCGGAGTCGTGTTGACAAGCTCGGCAAGCCGCGCGGCGGCGGAGGAAAATCTGCGCTTTCCTTCCGTGCCATAGCCATAGAACTGGAGGTGGGCGAGGTGCATCGGCAGCCCATCCGCCGCCGCAACCGTCGCGGCCGCCGTGTCCGCAGATCCGGGAATGCCCAGATTGTTGCAATGGACATGCAAAGGATGCGGCAGGCCAAGATTGTCGACGGCGGCCTGCAGCGTCTTGACGATGTTGCGCGAGCTGACGCCGTAGGAAGGCACCACATCGTCCAGCGCGAACGTGCGTGCGTTTTCCTTGAAGGCGGCCGCTGCACCGGCGTTGATCACCTTGACCCCGAGCGCTCGCGTCGAGGCGACCGTCCAGGCGACATAGTCCTCGATCATTTGAGGTGTGGCGGCGTCACGGATCATTGACAGCAGGAAGTCGTCGTTGCCGAGAATGGCGAGCGTCGCCTTGTCGATGATCGGGATGTCGGCCAGCTCGAGATGGGTGTGGAGTGCAGATCCCGGCGACATCGCCGGTTCGACGACCGTCGTGAAGCCCATCTTGGCGTAGAGACAGCCGGTCTGGAAGGTCGACCAGCCGGCATTGGAGAGCGGCGTGGTCGCCGGTCGGGCCTGATGGGCGGCATGCTGTTCGGGCAAGAGAAGCCGCGCGGTATTCACGTTACCGCCGCCAATGTGGGAGTGGATGTCGATGGCGCCCGCCATCACGATGCAGCCGGCGGCTTCGATGGTCCGGTCGGCCACCCCCTCAGCCGGCGCCGCGACGATCTTGCCGTCCTTGATCCACAGGTCGCCCTTGCCGAGACGGCTGTTGACGGGGTCGACGATGTCGCCGTTGGCAATTTTCGTCAGCATGGCAATGCCTCGGCGAAAACCCGACTGGCGACCAGGCGAATGATCGTCGCGGCGGAGGGCAATTTCGAAGCAGCGCGGGTATCAGTCGACTTCAGCGAGCCGGTACGGCTGGAATAGACAACCGCATCGTGATCGACTCCAGCTTCGCCAATGGCGATGGTGACCGCGGCGCCTGTGACCGGCTCTTCCGTTTTAGCCAGCGCAATCAGTGCCATGCGTCCCCTTTTTCTCGGGAGTTGGGCAACCGTGGCGGAGATCCGCAGGTGCAGGTCGGCTTCGCCGGCGGCGATCATGCGCGCCACATCGTAACGCCAGGGATCGAATTCCGGGAAGCCCCGCGCAAAGCCCGTGCGCAATGGAAAACCTGTCATCCAGGTCGAGGCGAGCACGCTTCCCCACCCGTTTTCGCTCGCGGGCAGATGAAGACCAGATGCACGTGATTTGCGATTGAGATCGGCGATCAGCCCCTGCAGCATCTCCAACGCCAACCCATCGGTCGCATGGCCTGAAAACAGGAACACGGGAAAATGCGCAGCCGCCAGAGCCTTGGCGAAATCGTTGAAGTTCGACACCGGTCGCGATGTTTGCCGCCCCTTGTACTGCGCCCTCAGCGCCGCCAGCGTGGCGCCGAGGCTAGCCTGGCCACAGGAAAGGAGCGTTGCCTTGCGCCCGTTTTTCAACGGCGGCGCGGACACCCCGTTCGATCCCACCAGGAAGAACTCGCGCTCAATCCCGGTCGAGAGATCGGGCCTGGTCGAGAGATCGGGAACCGTGCCAGCGAGTTCGGTAACAAGATCATGATGGGTTTGTGCGAGTTCGCCCACGATCACCACGATATCGGCACGCCGGCGCGTCTCCCCAGGGGCGACGGTCATCGCGCCCCTGTCGGTAAAAAGCATGGTCTCTCGGGCAAGTGCCGCGCCGTCGGTGTGATCGTATGCCGCGCCAAGCCGCTCGGCCAGCGCGATCGCCGCCCTCGTGCCGTGTATGTCCGTATCAAAGCTGAAAACCGGGCACCGGCTTGACGATAACAGCGACGCGGCATGCGCAGCCGCGCGCTCGACCAGCGCTTCCCGGTTGCCTATCCAAGCAACCGCCATTCGCTACACTACTTTCTGGTGCCGGCCCGATCCTAGACGAAACTGGATTGGCCGTGAACCCCGCTTGCCAGCAGATTAACGAATGTTTTCATACGCTATCAACAAACTCCGACCGCGCTTAATCATATTTGATGTAAGCGAAGCGTTGATCGGTCGCCGGAGTTCCCTCCAGCGCTCCGCCTTCCTTGGCCGGCTGCCACTGGACAACGTCCTCGATCTTTCTCGCCAACTCGAAGTCCTTGTCGGTGATACCCTTCGCCGCGTGGTTCATCAGGCGTACCTCGACCCAGGCATAGGAAGCGGTGATATCGGGATGGTGCCACGCCGCCTCGGCGAGATGGCCAACCGTGTTGATGACCATCAGCGTCGACTTCCAGCTGTGGGTCTTGTATTTGCGCCGTATCCAGCCGTTTTCGTAGCGCCATTTCGGCAACTCCTTCTCAAGCCGGTCGGCAATCTCGGCGTCCGAATAGACCTTCTCCTTGACCGTTTCGCTCATCTCGACCTCCCCGAATTGCTCGGTCCGTCAACACGACAGGCCAAAGCAGAAACATGAATGCACTCTCTTTGGCTTGCTCCCTCGACGAAAACAGTTATCATCGTGGCGGGCACCTAAACTTCCATGATGCATCCATGATGCACCCATCGGGGGGCAGATGTCGAATTTTGTTACCGTACGAGTGCCCGCTCGCCTTCACCTTGGCTTCCTCGATCTCAATGGCGATGCCGGACGTCGCTTTGGCAGCGTTGGGCTTCCGTTGAGTGAACCCGAAACCGTTGTCACCCTGTCGCGGTCCGGCGAGACCATAGTCGAAGGTTCCGAGAGCGTTCGCGCCGGTGAGCACTTGTCGACGCTCTGCAGGCATCTCGGCATTCGCGGCCAGCACCATTTGGTGATCGAACAGTCGATCCCGAGTCACGCCGGCCTTGGGTCCGGCACGCAGATCGCCCTTGCCGTCGCCTCTGCACTGCGAACGCTCCACAACCTGCCTCTCGATGTCGCCGGCGACGCGACCCTGCTCGAAAGAGGCGGCCGATCTGGAATCGGCATCGCAAGTTTCGAAGACGGCGGCGTGATTGTCGACGCGGGCAAGGACGAGCGTGGCGGACCGCCTCCGGTCGTGGCGCGACTGCCGTTTCCCGAAGAATGGCGCGTCATCCTCATCCTCGACCATGCCGGGCATGGACTGCATGGCGAAGCCGAGGTCGCGGCGTTCCGTTCACTGCCACCCTTCCCGACGGCGGGCAGCGGCGAGATCTGCCGGAGGGTGCTGATGGGTATCATGCCGGCCTTGGTCGAGCGCGATCTTGCGGCATTCGGCGCTGCCGTCACCGCGATACAGATGCTGATCGGCAGCCATTTCGCTCCGGCGCAAGGCGGCGTGTTCACTTCAAAGCGGGTCGAGATGGTCGCTCACCGTCTCAATAAAGCGGGCGCCGTCGGGATCGGCCAGAGTTCCTGGGGACCCACAGGCTTTGCCTTCGCGCCGTCGCATGACGCCGCGCTCAAATTCGTCGGCGCGGTTCAGAAGACAGCCGTTGAAGACGGCCTTCAGATCAAGATCGTCAAAGGCAGGAACTCCGGCGCGAAGATCAGTTCGACCGGACTCGGTCTCGTCGGCAGCTGACGCTTCAGATTCCAAGCAGAAAGGCGAGAAATGGCCCGCAAACATATCCTGCATATGCTGACGCCGTTGAAGCACATGAGCCCGTTCGACGTGAACATGGCGCTCGACGCTGGCTTCGACAGCGTGGTCCCCTATGTCGATGTCGACCTTGGTGAGGTGACAGGCCTGGTTCAGGACGCGATCTTTTCGCGCCCGCCGGATGCCGGCGTCGATACCGGCATCTTTATCGCCGGGAAGGATGCTTCGTTGGCGCTCGACATGTTCGATGCCGCGAAGAAGGCGATGGTGCCGCCTTTCCAGGTTTCGGTATTTGCCGACCCGGCCGGCTCGTTCACCACGGCCGCGGCGATGGTGGCCAAGGTCGAGAAGGCGTTGGAGAAGAAATTCGAGCGCGGGCTGAAGGACACGAGGGTGGCTGTTTTCGGCGCCACCGGCGTGGTTGGCTTCTGCACCGCCGTCATCGCGGCAAGGGAGGGCGCCCGCGTCACGCTTGTCGGCCATGACGGCATCGAAAGGGTGAAGCAGATCGCTGCCGAGATCAAAAGCCGATTCAAGATCGGTGTCGATGCGGCTGACGGATCGAGCGATGCCCGGAAAGCCGATCTGGTCGAAGCAAGTGAGGTCATACTGGCTTGTGCGAAAGCCGGCGTCCAGGTGGTTTCAAAGGCCCAGTTGAGAGGCAGCGGCTTGCTTATCGCCGCCGACGTTAACGCGGTCCCGCCCGCAGGCATCGAAGGATTGGCCGTCAATGCC
Organism: Mesorhizobium sp. B2-6-1; assembly: GCF_006440475.1. Taxonomy (NCBI): domain Bacteria; kingdom Pseudomonadati; phylum Pseudomonadota; class Alphaproteobacteria; order Hyphomicrobiales; family Phyllobacteriaceae; genus Mesorhizobium; species Mesorhizobium sp. B2-6-1. The sequence continues at coordinate 241,491 of NZ_VFUH01000010.1, read as the reverse complement.
AATGGCGACCCGCTAGAAGCGGCAAAGGTCGTCGGGATTGGCCCGCTTGCCATCGGCAACGTCAAATATAAGGTCGAGTCTGGCCTTTTCAAAAGAATGATCGAATCCGAAAAAACGATCGCGCTCGATTTCCAGGAAGCGTTTTCCCTTGCACGCGAGATTGCCAAATAGCGCCAGATCTCTGCTGATCGCGGCGATTTCAGGCCGGGCATTGGCCATGGCTGCGCGGCGTGCGGGCTACCGTCCGTTGGTCGCTGATTTCTTCTGCGATACCGATACGGTTGCGCTGGCAGAACGAACGACCAAGCTGCCGGGCAACCTACAGGACGGCATCGACGGCGAGCGCATCATCGAGACGCTTCGGCACCTGGTCGGCGAAGACCAGCCGGTCGCCGTCGTCCTGGGCTCGGGCTTTGAGCGGATGACGGAGACTGTCGACGCCGTCGCTCGCCATTTTCCGCTTGCCGGCAATCGCGGCGCGGCGATCAGCAGGATCAAGGACCCGCAACTGCTGGCCGCGGATTGTGCCGAACTCGGCATCCCACATCCGGAATTCCGGTGGGATCGACCGCCTGAGCCAGACAGTTGGGTGGCCAAGACCGTGGGCGGCGCCGGGGGTGGGCATATCAGACAGGCGGCCGGAGAAAGCCAGACCACCGGCCGCTATTTCCAGCGTTTCGTCGCCGGACGCAGCATCTCGGCCCTGTTCGTCGGCGACGGCCAGGCCGCGCGCATCGTCGGCTTCAGCCAACAATGGACTTCCCCCGTCTCCACGGCGCCCTACCGCTATGGCGGGGCCGTGCGGCTGAGACGCTTCGACCGCAGGCGGGCGGCGGTCATCGGCGGCTGGCTTTCAGCCCTGACGCGCCGTGCCGGCCTGGTTGGATTGTGCAGCGCCGATCTCATTCGCGGATCGGATGGCTACAAGCTCATCGAGATCAATCCGCGGCCAGGCGCCACGCTGGACATTTTTGACGAGGCCGACGCGCCGCTGATCGAAGCACATCTGCGAGCTGCAACCGGCGGAACTTACCGTTTGCCACGCTTCGTCGATTCGATGGCTTCAATGGTGACCTACGCCGCGACGCCAATCGCGCGGTTTCCGTCGATTGCGTGGCCCGAATGGACCGCTGACCATCAGTCGCCCGGCACCCCTCTGATTGCCGGCGACCCCGTCTGCACCGTCTTCGCGCGCGGTCCGAACGCCGATTTGACCAGGCGGCTCATCAAGGGGCAAGCCCGCCGGTTGCAACTCCAATGGGAAGGAGACCGGACATGAAAGACGGTTCGGCATTCCTGAACGACAATGCACAGCGCATCGCTGACGGCATGATCAGCGACGCCGAACGGCTGCGGATCGCCGCTTCCAAGGGAACCTTGGGCGAGCTCCTTATCGATGTCGGCGCCAAGGCGCCCGGCAGCGTCGAGGCCGGGCTGCGCATGGCGGAGGCGGCGATGGGCGGTCTCGGCAGCGTGTCGGTGTTTATGGACCGCACGGAGCGGAAATGGCCGTTCACCGTCGAGGTGCGCTCGTCGCAGCCGGTACTAGCCTGCCTAGGCAGTCAATATGCGGGCTGGAACCTGTCTGCCCAGGACTATTTCGCCATGGGATCGGGACCGGCGCGGGCACTCGCCCGCGTCGAACCCCTGTTCGACGCGCTTTCCTATCGAGACACCGCATCGTCCGCCGTGCTTATCCTGGAGACTGCCAAACCGCCTCCCCCAGCAATCGTCGAGAAAGTGAGCAAGGCAACCGGACTGGCAACCGACAAGCTCACCTTCCTCTACGCGCCGACGCAAAGCCTTGCCGGCAGCCTGCAGATCGTTGCGCGCGCGCTCGAGGTTGCCCTGCACAAGGCCAACGATCTCAAATTTCCGCTGGAGAACGTTGTCGACGGCATCGGAGCGGCGCCAATCCCCGCCCCCCACCCGGATTTCCTGACCGCCATGGGCAGAACGAACGATGCCATCATCTATGGCGGCAGCGTCCAGCTCTTCGTAAAAGGGTCGGCAAAAGAGGCCAGCAACCTCGCGGAGAAACTTCCGAGCCGCGCCTCACGGGACTACGGTCAACCCTTTGCCGAGATCTTCAAGCGGTTCAAGGGGGATTTCTATGCCATCGATCCACTGTTGTTCAGCCCGGCCGAAGTGATCGTGACGGCGATCGAAACCGGCGACACGTTTCGCGCTGGCCGGCGTGATCCAAAGATGCTCGAACGGAGCCTCGGTTAGCATGGCGGCACAAAGAGACCCGTCCGTCATCCGCCACATCCGAGGCACCACATGATCCCTCGCATCCTGATCGTCAGCGACAATTCGGACACCGGCTCAAGTGGCCTCGCGGCAAGGCTTGGTCGACGGGGCGCTATTGTTGCAACCGTGCCGCTGGCGGCGATCGCGTTCGACACCGGCAGCCCGGGCGGACTTTCGATCCCCGGTTTCGGCGGTGCGCTGCCCGATGCCGTGCTCGTCCGTTCGATCGCCGCAGGATCGTTCGAAGCGATCACCCGGCGCCTCGGGGTACTGCACGCGCTGAGCCGGCTGTCGGTTCCCGTGTGGAATTCGGCGCAGGCGGTCGAACGCTGCGTCGACAAGTCGATGACGACTTTCCTCTTGAAAAATGCTGGCCTGCCAACGCCACCGACATTCGCCGTCGAAGGACTTGCCGCCGCCAAGGAGATCGCGGCGCAGGAGCTTCGGGAGGGACCGCTGGTGCTGAAACCATTGTTCGGGGCGCAAGGCCGCGGGATAAGGCTGATCCGTACGCTCTCCGACCTTCCCGCCGCAGACGAGGTGAACAGCGTCTACTATCTCCAGCATTATGTGTCGCGCGCCGGCCCGCCCTTCCGGGATTTCCGCGTTTTTGTCTGCGCCGGCGAAACAGTCGCGATGATGAGCCGCAGCAGCGACGACTGGATCACGAACGTCAACCGGGGTGGCGTGCCGGAGCCGGTTTCGGGACCTGGCAAGGCTGAGCTGGCATCGCTGGCTGTCGCCGCGTCAGCCGCCGTCGGCGCGGATTTCGCCGGCGTGGACATCGTGCGAGCCGACGATGGCAGCTTGTTCGTACTCGAGGTGAACAGCATGCCCGCCTGGTCAGGACTGCAATCGGTGGTCGCTGTGAACATCGCCGAAGCGATCGCCGATGCCCTGCTGAAATTCCTGGCCGACCGCACCGAAGCGACCGCCGCGCCGCGGCCCTTCCGTTTCACCGCGCCGGCGAATTCGTAACGGAGCGGCAGGATGGCGTTATCGCGTGAACGCCTCCGGGCTAGCTACAAGGATGCCTGCCGGATGGAGATCGAAGCTCTGAAGCCGGGCAATGTCCACCTGTTCGCCGACGGACACGGCATGTCCGCCGCCCAGTTCATGATGAGTGCCGAGGTTTCGTCCGAGCCGCTGACCGATCCTCGCCTCTCGGTCGGGCAGCGCATGCTGGAGGCGGTGCGTGCGACACGCCTGGCGGTAGCAACCAACACCAATCTCGGCATCGTCCTCCTGGCGGGGCCTCTGATAGGCGCCGCCGAAATGAGGAGTGGCAGCTTGCAGGACAATCTCGACTCGCTGCTGCGCGCGTTGAGCATGGACGATACCAGGGCAGTGTTCGAGGCGATCGCCATGGCAGCGCCAGGCGGCCTGGGAGATGCCGCGAATGATGTGCGGCAGGAGCCGAAGGTTCATCTCTTGGAAGCAATGCGGGAGGCTGCCGACCGCGATATGATCGCCCGCCAGTATGACACCTGTTTCGGCGACGTGTTCGGGGTAGGGCTGGCCGCGCTGGTAGGGGCGCTAGCTCGCGGAGAAAGCGGCATGTGGCCGACCGTGTTCGCCTATATGGCGTTTCTCGCAGGCTTCCCCGACAGTCACGTGGTGCGCAATCACGGAATTGAAGTCGCAAATCAGGTGCGGCAGGACGCTCTTTCCGTTCAGGCGACGCTCCATGCCAACGGCGACGAGCCGTCACGCATTCGCCTGCTCATGGAGTTCGACCGCCGGCTGAAGGCGGACAAAGTAAACCCCGGCACCTCGGCCGATCTGACCGTGGCTACTCTTTTAGTCCACACTCTAGGCACTCGCTTGCATAATCGCGGCGTTGGTGCTTGACTTCCAAAAGCGGGAGCTGTGCTTCCGCGGCTATCTAGCCAACCGGTCCGGGCAATCCGGGCGCTGCCAACAAGGATAGCTGTCCATCGAGCGCCTGCTCGGTTGCAGCGTCCGTGGACATCATAATTGTGTCTTGGAGGAAATTGGCATGGCAAAAATCTCGAAGGTAATGGTCGGTGAATCGCTGGTCGGGGACGGCAACGAAGTCGCGCATGTCGACCTGCTCATCGGGCCGCGAGGGAGCGCAGTCGAAACGGCATTTTGCAACGCGCTCACCAACAACAAGGACGGTTTTACCTCGCTTTTGGCGGTGATCGCGCCCAATCTTCAATGCAAGCCCAATACGGTGATGTTCAACAAGGTCACGATCAAGGGCGCCAAGCAGGCTGTACAGATGTTCGGCCCGGCGCAGCACGCCGTTGCAAAGGCAGTGCAGGACAGCGTCGCGGACGGGACAATTCCGGCAAACGAAGCGGACGACGTGTTCATTTGCGTTGGCGTATTCATCCATTGGGACGCGGCCGACGACGCCAAGATCCAGAAATACAACTACGAGGCGACAAAGGAGGCCATCCAGCGCGCTATCGCAGGAACCCCGACCGCCGCCGAAGCCACCGCTCAGCGCGACAACGTCAAGCATCCGTTCGCGGCCTAGACAAGAGACAGCCCCGCACAGGAAAAGCCATCTTCCGAAACGGATGGTCTGTTGCGCCGGCTGAAAAGGGTTCTGGGCTTTTGAAGCGACACTCCCGAAGGGCGCCCGCCTTTCGGGGGTGAGGAGCAACTGTGATCAGGCGCCGAACGACGCCAGGTGACTAGGTGTGAGCGTGGCGTTGTGCAGTGAGGTTGCGACCAGCGCTGCGGCGATGCCCATCGCTGACAATGCGTGGATATCGTTGTCATCGCGGACGCCGCCGGCCGCGATGACCGCGCGACTTCCCGCCTTGGCCTTGACCTCCTCCAGCCGCCTGAAGTCCGGGCCGGCGGCCGCACCGACTTTGGCCAGCGTCATGACGATCACCTTTTGCGGCCAAAGCTCGGGCTCAGCGAGAAGAGAACGCGGTCCGCAAAAATCATCGCCAAAGAAGTCAAGGGACAGGATGAGATCGGGATGATCGCGAAAATGCCGGAGCAGCACATCGTCCTGCTGCGATTCGGAGCCCAACACCGGGTAAACCGAATGTTCAGCGAGCGCCGCCAGAAGCGTTTTCCTGTCTGCTACGCCGGCATCGACCCAGAGCTCAGGCGGCTGCGTCATCGCCCTCAGCCGGGCAAGTGCGTCGCTGTTTGGAGTACCGCCTCCAATGGCGTCCAGATCGGCGATGTAGAAGGTCGAAAAGGGATGAAGCGTGCGCAACCCTTCGGCGACGGCGAGGACATCGGAACTTCGGCTGAGCGGCGTAACGATCGGCCGGTAGCGATCGCGTTTTCCTTGCTGGGCGCGAACCACCTCGCCGCCTTTCAAGTCGAGAACCGGAATGATGCGCAACGTTTTTCTCGCCGACCAACTGCTGTCATGAAAGCTTGAAGTGTGGAAAAAAGAAAGAGCATCATTGCGGGCTTCGACATTGGCGGCGCGCATCTGAAGGTGACGCGCGCGCAAGGCGGCCGCATCGTCGGCGCGGTAACGATCGCCACGCCGCTTTGGCAAGGGTTGCATAGCCTGACCTCGGCCCTCGACGAAACAGCCCCGATCTATGCGGAAGCCGATCTCAACGCGTTCACCATGACGGGCGAACTATCGGACATCTTTGCGTCCCGCGATATCGGCGTGACGACGCTGCTGGGTCAGATTTCCAATCGTTTTCCCACAGGCGAAAAGCTGATCTATGCCGGATCATCCGGCTTTGTCGAGGTCGAGCAGGCAGCGCGGCTGAGCACTGATGTCGCCTCCGCCAACTGGCACGCGACAGCCTCTTTGGTGGCAAAACTGGCCGGCGATGCCCTGTTCGTCGATATGGGCTCCACCACCACCGACATTATCGCCATCAAGGACGGCGCCGTCGTCAATGAGGGCTACACCGATGCCGGACGGCTTCTGACTGGCGAACTGGTCTATACGGGATTTACCAGGACATTTCTGTTCGGCGTAGCCTCGTCTGCTCCTGTCCATCGAAGACTGACGCCATTGATGAACGAGTATTTCGCCTCGATCGCCGACGCGCACCGGATCCTGGGTGTGCTCGATGAGGAGGACGACATGCACCCTTCCGCCGACGGCAAGGAAAAGACGGTCCACGGCTCAATCGCGCGACTGGCGCGCATGGTCGGGCGCGACGCCGCTGAACTTTCGCCGCCGGAATGGGGTGAAGTCGCACGCTGGTTCAGCGAGCAGCAATTGCGGAAAATCCACGACGCAGCATCCCTGGTTGCCTGGGGTCTTGCTCAAGATGTTCCGATCGTCGGCGCCGGAACGGGCCGCTGGCAGATCAGGCGGCTGGCCGAGCGCATGGAACGTCGCTTTGTCGATTTCGCCGACATCGTCCCCGCTCATGAAGCTGTTCGCGGCGAGGCCAGCCGCGCCGCACCAGCATCGGCGGTGGCGCTGCTGGCTGGATATCGATCACAAGCAGCGTAGCGGCGCTCGCGCCGTCACGCTCACGCGTCCCCGCTGCTGGACCCTTTGGCGGCTAGGTGATCGCTGACACGCTGCATCAGCCAACCCCAGGCTTCCCGTTCGTCGGCGCCGGCTGTCTTTTCGATAGAGATCGAAAGATACGCGATCTCGGCCTCGATCTTGTCGCGGGGTAGCATGCCAAGCCGGCTGACCAGGATGGCCAGTTCCAGAACAGCCGCCTTGGCACGGTTAAGGCCGGTGAAGGGCGCATGCATTTCCTCTCGAAGCACGCGGCAGAAATGGCGAGGGCGCACGCCATCATCGTCAACGCTCTCGACTTCGAGAACCGAATGCGCCAGCGCAGTCGCCAACCGGGGAACCAGAAAATCTTCAAGGGGAACGGTCGGCCAGTCCTTGCGCCCGGTCAGGCATCCAGCGAAGACGCGCACGTCGTCGGTGTAGTTGGCGATGGCGAACGGCACCGCCGCCAGATTGTCGAGCGTAACCGAGGGACGAAACGGTGCGATGACCCAGCCGTCTTTTTCGGAGATTATGCCGATCGGCGCGATATGGACCTTTCCTGTCTTGTCGACAGTGGTGATGATTGTCTCGCGAATGTAAGGCACCTAGCCCTCCTTCTTCGCGCGAAGCGTTTCGCCCGGTTTGGCAAGACGGGTACGGTCGGTTTCGGGAGCCGGTGCGGCAACGCCCCATGCGAGCGGCTCGTCCTGAACATAGCGCTTGCCGAGGCGCCACGCGATCTCGGCCTTCGTCAGTTCCGCGCCCAGATAGAAAGCATGCGCACCATCGGTCTCCACGCCAAGTCCGGCGAAGAATTCGAACGCATCCGTGGCAACCGCGTGCCCTTTGCCGTTGAAAATATGAATGCCGTCCTCCGCTGCCGCGATACGGTAGTTGGCGTCGCGCACCTCGGCCGCCAATCCAGCGATATCATCGGTCGAGGCCGTGAAGGGCTTGCGATCGTGGATCTGCAGCAAGCCTGGGTGATAGCTACGCGGCAGTGCACCGTCATTGCGGGCGGCGAACATGATGCGACGGGCAATGTCGTGCTCCTCGATCGTCCGCACCGTGTGAGGGCTGACATGTACGGCTAGCACGTTTCGAATCCCGAGTTCCGAGCAGAGCCCCGTTAGAACGGCCGTAACGCCAGAACTGTCGGCGTCGGTAAGTTCGGTGAGATTGCCGGTGCCCATCAGCAATTCGATCTTCGGCCAGCGGCGGCGCGCCTCGATGAAGCGGCCGAGCGATTGGGCGAAGCCGAAGTGGATCGGATCCAACACGGGATCGGCGATAAAGGAAATGCCAGCCCTTTGCGCCGCATCGATAGCGCGGCCAAGCGAATCCAGATCGCCGGGGGCGGACGGGATCAACACCGCCGTAGCCCCATGGCCGAACACTAACGGCAGCGTGTTCTCGTCGAGGCTGAGAAGATAGTCCGCACCGGCGCGTGCACCGATCGACAGTTCGTCCGCGCTGGCCGAATCGACGCTGACCTGAAATCCTTGTGCCTTGAGCTCGCGCACAGCCTCCGACAGCAACGGAAATGGCGTTTCAGGCAGGCAGCCAAGATCGATGACATCGGCGCCGGCCGCAGCTAGCGTCCCCGCCCGCAGCGTGAGCGCTTCGATCGACAGCATTGGCGCATCGACGATCTCGGCGAAGATGCGCATATCGTGACGCGTAAGATCCGGCGGCTCGCCGACACGGCCGAGAAAGGCCGGCAGGTCCGCGATCTCGTCAGGACCGCGCGCAAAGGGCACGCCGAAATGGTTCGACAATTGCTCGATATCGCCGCGATAGCGCCCTGGCAGGATAAAGCGGTCAACGGCGTTGGACGCGATGAGACGCCGCTTTATGATGTCTTCGGTCATCAGTGCGGCGACCTTGACACCTATGTCGACCACCTCCCACGAAAACTCCGTCTCGCCCAGACCGGATAGCAGCTTTTCCAACCGTGCCCTGGCCAGATGTCCCGTGAGAAAGACCAGCCGCTCAGCCATGGCCGGACAGCTCGGCCCGGCGTTGCTGAACCGCCGCGTTGAGGTCCGCGAGCGACTCGACGACCTGGGTTCGTTCGAACCCCTTCAGCCGCTCGGTGTTTTCCAGGTCAATCCTGCGCGGATAGACTTTGACCAGGCCATGCGGCGCCATGGTTTCGAGTTCGGGTGCGGTGTCGCAGGCAAAGACGATGATCGGCACGCGGCACTTTCCGGCTTGCGCAAAGACGTTGGTGGCAAGCGTATCGGATATACCCCAGACGCATTTGGCAACCGTGTTGGACGAGGCAGGCGCCACCACGACCGTGTGGTAGACGCCGTGGTAAAATTCGCCGACGGGAATGGCGCTCGCCGTCTTGTCGTGCAGCACGCGCGTCGTCTCCGGAAAATCGAGTTTGAGCTTGTACATGCGCAGCACTTCATTGGCGGCTTTCGACACGAAGACATCGCAATGTTCGAGTTGGCGAACAAGTGCGAAGCTCTCCGTGAAAAAATGCCCGGACCCCGTCAAAACCCACGCCCAGCGCGGCACGTGCAGCTTCACCATCGGCTATCCTGCCTTCTTTGCCGAGCGGGTCGAAGCCACAATCCCGATGCCGGGCAGCTTGCCCGATGCGAGTAGCGCGCCCGCCTCGGCGGCATCCTTCGGACCGGCGAGACGGAAATCGATGCCGTCGGGCAGCATGGCGGCAAAGCCTGGGTCGACAATGCCCCTGGCCTTCAGGCTGTCAGGGGTATCGTTGTCGAAGAATGCATCGGTCTGCTTGATAAGCAACAGCGCGTTCGCGCCAAGCTTCCCGCCAAGCCAGGCAGCCAGGGAATCGGAGGTAATGTCCCAAGAGGCCGGAAGGTCCGGTGCCGGCAACGCAAGTGACGACGGCAGCCACACCGGAACCTTGCCTTCGTCCAATGCTCGCACAATCTCCTCCAGCGATCGTGCCGGCGTCAGTCTTTCGTCCCGATCGAGGATGATTTGGCCGAACTGCTCCATGGCGAGGATCGCCATGGCATGTGCGGCGGTGTCGGAAAAATCCATGCGGGTCTGCGTCTCGCGCACCTGATCGGCAAACAGGCCGCCGCCGGGCACGATGACGATCGGTAACCTGGAACCCGCCAGCGCCGCGATCCAGCTCGTCATTTCCGCCGCATGGGCAGTGCTGCCGCCAAGCTTGACGACGGCCCGCCCGAGGACGTCGGAGCCTTGCTGGCGCGGCCGGGAAACACTGCCTCTGTCTTTTCGGCCGGCAGAGCCGGAGGCGACACCGCGTCCTGCCGATTGGCGCTTGCGTTCGATCTCGACGCCGACACCGCCAGGCCCGAGCTCGAGTTTTTCCACCCTTACCGTGACGCGCACGACGCGCTCGTTCTCCAGAACGTGCGCCGCCACTTGCTCGGCCAAAGCCTCGCTGAGCTGAATGTGCCCCCGCGCGACGATGGTGCGAATGCCATCCATGATGATGTCATAGGAGAACACATGGCGCATGTCCTCGGGATGGTCGGTGACTTGCAGCACGTCGGCGATCACATCAAAGCGCACCTTTTGAGTATGACCATGCTCGAAGCTGTAGGCACCGATCTGGACCGGCAGAACAAAATCCCGCACGAAAATCCTGTCCGTGCCCAGTGTCGGATCGGTGCCCGGCGAATAGCCTCTCGCTGCCAACAGGCGATAGTCGATGCTCGATTTACCGCCCGTCCCAGGCTCTGCCGGGACCAATTCGCGAATCTGCGAGACCGCCTCGGCGCTGATTGAACCCGCGCGGTCGGCATGGCCACACAGCGCGCCGCGAAAGCCGAGGAAATCGGGAGCGAAAGGCAATAGACGTGGAATATCCGGGGCTTCGAGCGATCCGCTCAGGCCAACCATCAGACCGAGCGACTTGGCTCGATCGACGAATCCCGGAATCCGCTCCGGTGGCAAATGGTCGAGCAGCCGGCCCTTTCCCTTCTGCGCGGTATCAACCATCACGCCGTGGAAGCGGTGCCTGCCGAATACCGGCAGGAGCTCGAAGTCCGGCGCCAGATCGGCAAAGAGCACAGCGATCAACTTCGTTCGCGCGGCCAGCGGTTCGAGCGCCTCCGCGCAGGCAGGGATGTGAGCCGATGGGAAAAACCCGATCTTGACATAATCGACGCCGGTCGCCGCGATCTCTTCAGCCTTGGCGCGGATCGTTTCGGGTTCCATCGGCAGGTCGCCGCAGACCGCGCTGACCGGAGCCCGACCAGCGATGAACGAAATCGTTCGGCGGATGGTTTCCGTGGGTACCGCGCCCAACGCTCCCGCCTTCGGATCCTTCAGATCGACGATGTCGGCGCCGCTCGAAAGAACGATCTCCGCCTCTTCGATGCCGGTGACGCTGGCCAGCATTCTGGTCATTTGAACAGTTTCTCCAGTTTGGAGGACAAGATCTTTTGTCCTTCGTCCGCTTGATTCTCGCGCACGTCGCGGATGACATAGCTGCGAACGACCTCGAAATCGAAGATGGCAATCTTTTCAGCCGCCATGGCATGTTTGTCAAAAAGACACCGAGCCAGGGCAGACGCGAAAAGTCGTCCGATAGGGTTTGATAAATTTTGCGGGTCGGCTAAGTTGACCATGGGCACCTGGACTTGGCGCTGCTCCGACACCCGTCGGACCTCAGCGCAAGAATGGGTAATTACTATCGATGACGAGCGCGGTGCCGGGCACTCTCGCCGCCTTTTTGTGCTTTTTTTCCCTGACCGTCAACGCTCCGGGCGCGATAGCCCAGGAAGCGGCGGCGAAGCCGGAAAAAAAGGTCACTGAAATCAAGATAGGGTATTTGCGGGCCTACGCGCCGCAATTGACGCTTTCCATGCTCGACCTGCCGCCGCGTGATGAAGGTGTCGCCGGCGCCACTGTGGCAATCGGCGATAACAACACCACCGGAAAATTCACCGACCAGAAATTCAGCCTCGACGTGACCGAGATCAAACCCGAAGCCGACGCGGTTCAGGCATTCGAGGACCTGATCGCCAAAGGTGACCACTATGTCGTCGCAGACCTCTCGGCCAAACAATTGCTGTCGATCGCCGATATAGCCCGCGACAAGGGCGTGCTGATCTTCAACATCGGTGCCACCGACGATAGCCTGCGCGAGGAGGACTGCCGCATCAATGTTTTTCATATCGCGCCGACGCGCAGCATGCTTGCCGATGCGCTGGCGCAGTATCTCATGGTGAAGAAGTGGCCGAATTGGGTGCTGCTCTACGGCTCGCATGAGCAGGACCATCTCTACGCCGACGCGTTGCGCCGCGCGGCAACCCGTTTCGGCGGCCAGATCGTCGCCGAGAAGGAATTCAAGGACACCGGCACGGCCAGGCGTACCGACACCGGCGCCACGCAGATACAGCAGCAGATTTCCGTATTCACGCAGGATCTGCCGGAGCACGACATTGTGCTTGTCGCCGACGAAAGCCAGGTGTTTGGCACCTACGTGCCCTACCGCACCTGGACGCCGCGGCTGGTCGCCGGCACGGCCGGGCTTGTTGCATCGTCGTGGCATCCCGCCAGCGAGCAATGGGGCGGCATCCAGATGCAGAGCCGCTTCCTGAAGACGACGGCCCGGCGGATGCTTTCCAAGGACATGTCGGCGTGGACAGCAGTGCGTGCCGTCGGCGAAGCCACCACGCGCACCAAAGGCGACGATGCCAAAAAGATCAGTGACTACATCCGGTCGGGCGATTTCTCGGTTGCCGCCTTCAAGGGACAGAAACTCACCTTCCGCAAATGGAACCTCCAGCTTCGCCAGCCGATCCTGCTTGGCGACACCAAGTCGGTCGTGTCGACATCGCCGCAGGAGGGCTATCTCCACCAATTCTCCGAACTCGATACGCTTGGTATCGATCAGCCGGAAACGAAATGCGTTCTCAAGTAGGGCCAAAGGGGAGGAATTTGCGTGCAGACACGAGCTTGTGCATTGGCCATTCTCGCGGCCGGCCTCACGGCCAGCCCGGCATCGGCCTATACGGCCTACGTTTCCAACGAGAAGGACAACACGATGACGGTCGTCGACACGGCCACCATGCAAGTGGTGAAGACCGTCGAGGTCGGCCAGAGGCCACGCGGCATCACCATCTCGCATGACGGCAAATTCGTTTATCTTTGCGCCAGTGACGACGACACGGTCGAAATCATCGACACCGCGACGCTGCAAATCGTCGGCACGCTGCCATCTGGCCCCGATCCCGAATTGTTCGTGCTCTCGCCTGACGGCAAGACGCTCTATGTCGCCAATGAGGACGACAACCTCGTCACCGCCATCGACGTCGAGAGCAAGCAGGTCATGGCCGAGATTCCAGTCGGCGTGGAACCGGAAGGCATGGGTATCAGCCCTGATGGCAAGATCATGGTCAACACCTCGGAAACCACCAGCATGGCGCATTTCATCGACACTGGCACCCACGATGTAACCGATAACGTACTGGTCGACACGCGCCCGCGCTTTGCCGAATTCAAGCCGGACGGCTCGCAGGTCTGGGTCAGCGCCGAGGTCGGCGGCACCGTCAGCGTCATCGATAACGCCAAACGCGAAGTGGTGAAGAAGATCCAGTTCGCGATCCAGGGATTGCGGGCTGAGACCATCCAGCCGGTAGGCATCGCCATCAGCGCCGACGGCAAGAAAGCCTATGTCGCGCTCGGCCCGGCGAACCATGTCGCCGTGGTCAATACCGACACCTACGAGGTCGAGAAATACATCCTCGTCGGCCAACGCGTCTGGCACCTGGCCTTCACACCCGACCAGAAAACGCTGATCACCACGAATGGCAACTCCAACGACATCACGTTCATCGATACGGCGACCGACGAGCCGGTCCAATCGCTCACCGTAGGCCAGCAGCCTTGGGGTGTGGCCATTTCGCCCAAATAGCAGACATTGATCATGGGGAGGATCGCGACATGAAATTTCGCCATAGGTTTATCTTCGCCGCGCTCGCCGGATTTGTGCTTGCTCCGATCGCCGCAAGCGCGGATGACGCAACGCCAAAACCATCGCGTGCCAGCAAGAACCTGCCGGAATTGATTATCGGCTCGGCCGATTCCACCTATGCCGTCAATCAGAAGGATTTCGAGCTGATCGCCGGCCAAGGCTATCGCTGGAAGATCACCTCCAAGGGCGGTTTCGAATACAAGTTCGTGACCGACCTGTTCCGCAATGTGTGGATGGACCAGATCGTCATCGACGATCTGGAGGTGCATATGGACGGCGGACCGGCCTGGCTGGAATTCGACGACGCGGGAACGATCCAGGTGCAATTCCACACAGTTCGCCCCGGCGAGTATACCTGGTCGGTTCCCGACCTCGCCGACAAGGGCCTGAAGGGCAAGATCACGATCAAGTGAGACCAAAGGAAATCAGGCGCGCTAGATAGCAGTGCGTCCTGCCAACGCGTCCTGAAGGAGCGATCCGGGCATGCAGCATGTGAGAACAAGCGGACCGGGAGACGAGGCGGCGGCACTCGACGTCAGTGCCGTCAGCCACTCCTATGGACCGAAGCGGGCACTCAAAGAGGTCTCGTTCTCGATCTTGCCCGCGACGTTCACCGTCCTGCTCGGCCTCAACGGGGCCGGCAAGACAACACTGTTCTCCCTGATCAGCCACCTCTATGACACGCGTCACGGGTCGATCCGCATCTTCGGCCACGACATCCGCAGCGCTTCGGGCGAAGCGCTCAGACGGGTCGGCATCGTGTTCCAGGCGCGCACGCTCGACCTCGATCTCAGCGTCTATCAGAATCTTTCCTACCATGCCTCGCTGCATGGCATTGGCGGACGCGAAGCCCGGCAGCGCATCGCCGCGCTGCTTGACACAGTCGACATGCAGGGCCGCCAGCATGACAAGGCACGCAGCCTCTCCGGCGGTCAGATGCGGCGCATCGAGATCGCCCGGGCGCTGCTTCACCGACCTTCCCTGCTCCTGCTTGACGAAGCGACCGTCGGCCTTGACATCGAGTCGCGTGCTGGCATCCTCGCCACCATCCGCAAGCTCGTCGAAACCGATGGTATCGGCGTGCTCTGGGCCACGCATCTGATCGATGAAGTCGATGATACCGATCATGTCGTCGTGCTGCGGCGGGGTGACCTGGTCGCCAGGGGCAAGGTGTCGGATGTCGTCCAGGCAAATGGAGGAAATTCCATTCGCGATGCCTTTTCGAAGCTCAGCCGCGTCGACGCGACGGGCATGGCGGAGACATCGTCATGAGCGCTCCTGCGATGCCCGGAAAAGTCGTCGGCATCAAACCGGTAGGGTCTGAACCATTCGGCCTCCGCCACCATCTCATTTGCCTGAAAGGCATCGTCCTGCGCGAGTGCCTGCGCTTCCTGCACCAACGCGAACGGTTCATTTCCTCACTGGTGCGGCCGCTCGTCTGGCTGTTCATCTTCGCCGCCGGCTTCCGCCAGGTGCTCGGCGTGTCGATCATCCCTCCTTACAAGACCTATGTGCTCTACGAGGTCTACATCACTCCGGGTCTGTGCGGCATGATCCTGCTGTTTTCCGGCATGCAGTCTTCACTGTCGATGGTCTACGACCGCGAGATGGGCAACATGCGCATCCTGCTGGTCAGCCCATTTCCGCGCTGGTTCCTGCTGGTGTCGAAGATGTTGGCCGGCGTGGCCGTATCGATCGTGCAAGTCTACGCATTTCTGATCGTCGCCTGGTTGTGGGGCGTCAGGGCGCCGCCGCTCGGCTATCTCTACGTGCTGCCGGCACTGTTTCTGTCGGGCATGATGCTTTGCGCGCTCGGCATGCTTTTGTCGTCCGTGATCAAGCAACTCGAAAACTTCGCCGGCATCATGAACTTCGTCATCTTTCCAGGCTATTTCGCGTCGCCGGCGCTGTATCCTTTGTGGCGTATCCAGGAGGCAAGCCCCCTGCTCTACAAGATCTGCCTCGCCAATCCGTTCACCTATGCCGTCGAACTGATCCGCTTCGCCTTCTATGGGCAGATCGACTGGCTGTCGCTGGGCGTCGTCGCCGGTTGCACGCTGTTGTTTCTGGGCGGCGCCATCATTGCATACGATCCTTCGCGCGGCCTGATGACCCGCAAACAGGACACGGGAGGAAACGGCTGATGGCGCGAATGAGACTTGTCCACACCCTGGTTCTGATCGCCATGCTTGTCCCGATGGACGCCAGGGCGGCAAACACCGATCCCGACTGGCCTTGCATGCAGCGCAAGGTGCCGCAGCTCTCGCTCGGCCAGATCTGGAATGGGCCGGAGCTTCCCCCGGCGGCGAAGGATTGGTCGAAGGATTCGGGCGTCTCCGCGCTGGTCGAGGCGGTGGCGGCCCGACGGACGCCGATTGCCGAAGCCCAGAAGGAGATCAAGGACTTCGTGGCTTCTCTGCCGGCGGAGCAGGTCGCACCAAAGATGGCGATGCTGGTGCAGGGAATGTTCGATCACATGGACGCCGAGCGTTCGCACGTGATTTCCGGCATTTCCCGCTATGCCCACAAACAGCTCGAAATGGCGGCTGAATTGCGCAAGGAAGCATCCGACGTCGACGCCCTACGTGCCAAAGCCGACGCCGATCCGGACGAAGTCGAACGGCGAACCGACCAGTTGAATTTCGCGACGCGCATTTTCAACGAACGTGTCCAGTCGCTGACCTATGTCTGCGACGTGCCGACGATAATCGAGCAGCGGCTCTATCAATTGTCCAGGACCGTCTCGGAAACGCTCGGTCGGAAGAAATAGACCTTCAGTCGACCTTGCGACGGATTTCACGTCTCTTGGCAGGCGACACGTCCGGCGTCTCGCTCCGGTCGATTCCGAACGCCATCCGTCGGTCATCCCGCTCAGGAATCGGGATAAAGCTTACCGAACAGGGGCAGATACATCGCGCCCTTGCGCATCAGGAAATCGTTGAACGTAGCCATGGCCGGCGAGATTGCGTGATCGGTTCGTATCACCGAGAACCATTGTCGGCGGATCGGCATGCCGACAACGTCGAGGATGACGAGCCGGCCAGCTTCCGTTTCCGCGGCGATGGTGTGGGCAGAAATGAAGGCGATGCCCAGACCAGCCATCACCGCCTGCTTGATCGTTTCGTTCGAGCCCATCTCGACACCGAGTTCGTCGATGCGGCCAGGCACGTCGCTCAGGAATATTTCCAGCGAGATGCGGGTTCCGGAGCCGGGCTCGCGAATAAGGAAATGCTCCTCGGCAATGCGCTCTTTGGAGATATCGCGCGCCGCCGCCAGCGGGTGTTCGGGCGGCGCGATGATGACCAGCGGGTGGTCGCCGAAGACCGAAGCACGCACCGGTACCTCTTTCGCCGGGCGCCCCATCAGCGCGATGTCGATGTCGTGATTCTTGAGGTTGTCGATTGTCTGGGCACGATTGCCGATGGCAAGCCGCATGTCGATGTCGGGATGTTCCTTCATGAACGCAGCCATCAACCGCGGCGCGAAATACTTGGCGGTGGAAACGACGCCGAGCCTCAAGCTACCCGTACGAACGCCCTTGATGGCGTCGATCTTGTCTTCGAGCAGACCGAGATGCTCCTCGATAGCTTGCGCTGCCTCAACGACGGCCAAACCTGCGGCAGTGGGACGCATGCCGTCCGACGTCCGGTCGAACAGAGCCAGTTGGAATTCTTCCTCCATTTGCCGCAACTGAATTGTCAGTGCTGAAGGAGACAGACCTAACGCCTTGGCCGCACTCACAATTTTTCCGTGCCTGATGATGGCCTGGATGGTCTTGAAATGCTTGAGCGTGAGGTTTCTCATGTCTCATGCTAAATTATTTTTAGTACCAACGTAAAGTTATTGAATTTTACTTATCAAGTGTCGTTTGTTTTCATTCCCCCGATCCAGCCGATCCGAGGAGACGCGGCTGGATCGGGAGGTTACGATGCCAGCGGCAACGCTCGACGCTTTTCTGAACTCCTATCTCGGCCAGCCGGACGAACTTCGCTCCGCGGTCGTAACGACTGTCCGTCAGCTGACACAGGCCGCCAGCAAGATCCGCAATACCATCAATCAAGGTGTGCTCGGCGCCGCCTTTGCCGGGACCCGTGGCGCCAACGCCGACGGCGATGTCCAGAAGGATCTCGACGTCTTCTCCGACGACATCTTCCTCGACGCCATGCGCCACGCTCCGGTCGCGCTCTACGCTTCCGAGGAGCTGGAGCAGCCGGTCCTACTCGACAGGCAAGCACCACTCGCCATTGCCATCGACCCGCTCGACGGCTCTTCCAACATCGACACCAACGTGTCGATCGGAACGATCTTCTCGCTCCTGCCCGCAACTGGCGCGCCGGATGCCGATCCGGCCGCCTCTTTTTTGCAGGCGGGCGTGAATCAGCTAGGCGCCGGTTTCTTCATCTATGGGCCGCAGTTGGCGCTCGTCCTGTCGCTCGGCAGCGGTACGCATATCTTCGTCCTGTCGGCCAGGCTCGGCACCTTCGTCCAGGCATACGAGAGCCGGATCATTCCGCAACGCACCCAGGAGTTCGCCATCAACGCCGCCAACTACCGGCACTGGGACGAGGCCGTGCGGCTCTATGTCGACGACTGCCTGGAGGGCACCGAAGGACCGCGAGAGAAGGATTTCAACATGCGCTGGATCGCCTCCCTGGTCGCCGACTGCTACCGCATATTGATGCGCGGCGGCGTGTTTCTCTACCCCGGCGACCGGCGCAAGGGCTACGGTCAGGGACGGCTGCGCCTGGTCTACGAGGCCAACCCGATTGCCTATCTCATAGAACAGGCTGCCGGTGCGGCCACCGATACGATCAACCGCATCCTGGACATCGAACCCGACAGCCTGCACCAGCGCGTGCCGATGGTCTTCGGGTCGGCGCGGGAGGTCGCGCGCGTCACCCGCTACCACACCGAGCCGAGCAACATCGGCGAACGAGCGCCGCTGTTCAGCCGCCGTGGCCTCTTCAGAGCCTGAGCAGCACCATGTCAGCCAAGCACCCCATCATCACCATCACCGGCTCGTCGGGCGCCGGCACCACTTCGGTCAAGCGTATCTTCGAGCTGATCTTCCGGCGCGAGAACATCGAGGCCGCGTTCATCGAAGGCGACGCATTCCACCGCTACGACCGCGCCGCGATGAAGGCAAAGGTGGCCGAAGAGGAGAAGGCCGGCAATCCGAACTTCACCCACTTCCATGCCGCGGCCAACGAACTCGGGATTCTCGAAGAGGTGTTCGCGGAATACGGCCGCCGGGGATCCGGAAGAACCCGCACCTACATCCATGACGAGGAAGAGGAAAAGCAGTACGGCACGCCACCGGGAAGCTTTACCGAATGGCGAGAGTTCGGTCCCAGCGACCTGCTCTTCTACGAGGGGCTGCACGGCTGTGTCGTCACCGACACGATCAATTTGGCGAAGCATGCGGATCTCAAGATCGGCGTCGTGCCGGTCATCAATCTCGAATGGATCCAGAAGATCCATCGCGATCGTTCGACACGCGGCTATTCCACCGAGGCGGTGATGGACGTGATCCTGCGCCGGATGCCCGACTATGTCCGCTACATTGTCCCGCAATTCTCGCAGACCGCCATCAATTTCCAGCGCGTGCCGATTGTCGATACGTCCAACCCCTTCATCGCGCGCTGGATTCCGACGCCTGACGAATCGATGCTGGTTATCCGCTTCGCCAATCCACGCGGCATCGATTTTCCCTATCTGCTGTCGATGATCCACGACTCGTTCATGTCGCGGCCAAATTCCATCGTGGTGCCAGGCAACAAGCTCGACCTTGCCATGCAGCTGATCCTGACGCCGCTCATCCTGCAATTGATCGAACGCAAGAGCCGTGTGTCGTGAGGAGGACGCCATGACCAGCCAAACAGCACTAAAGCCTGCCGCCACCGCCGTCGTCTCGGAGCTCGACATGGCGAACGCCATTCGCGTGCTGGCGATGGACAGCGTCCAAAAAGCGAATTCGGGACACCCCGGCATGCCGATGGGCATGGCCGATGTCGCAACGGTGCTGTTCAACCGCTTCATCAATATCGATCCCTCCAGGCCGGGCTGGCCCGACCGTGACCGTTTCGTGCTTTCAGCCGGCCATGGCTCGATGCTGCAATACGCGCTGCACTATCTGCTCGGCTATGAAGACATGCAGATCGAGGAGTTGCAGCGGTTTCGGCAACTGGGCAGCCGCACGGCCGGACATCCCGAATATGGCCACGCGCTTGGTGTCGAGACCACCACCGGCCCGCTCGGACAAGGCATTTCCACGGCGGTCGGAATGGCGCTGGCGGAGCGCATGCTTGCTGCCCGCTACGGTGCCGATCTGGTCAACCATCATACCTATGTGATTGCAGGCGACGGCTGCCTGCAGGAAGGCATCAGCCACGAGGCGATCGACCTCGCCGGCCACCTGAAGCTTTCCCGCCTGATCGTGTTCTGGGACGACAATGCGATCTCCATTGACGGGCCAACCTCCCTGTCCACGTCGATGGACCAGCCGGCGCGCTTCAAAGCCGCCGGCTGGGATGTCCAAACGGTCTCCGGCCACGACATGGAAGCTGTCGCCGCGGCTATCGAGGCGGCGCGGCAGTCGGATCGACCGTCGCTGATTGCCTGCCGCACTGTAATCGGCAAGGGCGCCCCCAATCTCGGCGGTTCGGAGAAGACGCATGGCGCGCCGCTGGGCGAAGCAGAGATCGCCGCGACCCGCGAGAACATCGGCTGGACCTTCGCGCCGTTCGAGGTGCCGGACGACGTGCTTTTCGCCTGGCGCGAAATTGCCGGCCGCGGCGAAGCGATGCGGGGTGCGTGGGAGCAGCGGCTTGCCGCCTCGCCGCAGCGAGAGGCCCTCGAGAACGCGGTCGCCGCCAGACTGCCCGACGCGGTCTTCGAAGCGCTCGATGCCTTTCGCCGAGAGCATGTCGAGAAGGCAACCAAGGTGGCAACGCGAAAAGCTTCCGAAATGGCGCTGGAGGTCATCAACGGCGCCACGGAATTGACCGTCGGCGGCTCGGCCGATCTGACGCACTCGAATCTGACGATCACCAAGGGCATGAACCGCATTGCGCCGAGCGATTATGCCGGCCGCTATATTCACTACGGCATTCGTGAACACGGCATGGCCGCCGCCATGAACGGCATCGCATTGCATGGAGGCTTCGTGCCCTATGGCGGTACGTTCCTCTGCTTCGCGGACTATGCGCGTGGTGCGATACGGCTCTCCTCGCTCATGGGCCAGCGCGTCATCTACGTGATGACGCATGATTCCATCGGCCTCGGCGAGGATGGCCCAACGCATCAGCCGGTCGAGCACCTGGCGATGCTGCGTGCCACGCCGAACCTCAATGTCTTTCGCCCAGCGGATATCATCGAAACGGCGGAATGCTGGGAACTTGCGCTGAAGAGCAGGGATCGGCCGAGCGTGCTGGTGCTGTCGCGCCAGAACCTGCCGATGCTGCGTGAGGCGCACAGCGACGCGAACCGCTCCAGCCAGGGCGCATACATCCTGCGCGAGCCAGCCAGGCACCGTGCCGTCACCCTGATCGCAACCGGCTCGGAGGTCGAGATCGCGGTTGCCGCCGCCGAAAGGCTGGAGACCGAGCATGGCGTCGCCGCCGCGGTCGTCTCGATGCCATGCTGGGAGCTTTTCGAGGAGCAGGAAAGCGCCACCCGCAAGGCCGTTCTCGGCTCCGCGCCGCGCGTCGCGGTCGAAGCGGCGGCCCGGCTGGGCTGGGACCGCTGGGTCGGCGAGACGGGCGCTGTCGTCGGCATGGCCGGTTTCGGCGCCAGCGCCCCTGCCCCCGATCTGTACCGGCATTTCAACATAACGTCCGAAGCGGTTGCTGCGGCGGCGCTGAAGCTCATCATCTAGGAGGACCCACAATGGCCCGCATCACCCTTCGCCAGCTTCTCGACCATGCCGCCGAGCACGGCTACGGCGTCCCTGCATTCAACATCAACAACATGGAACAGGGCCTCGCAATCATGGAAGCGGCCAAAGCCTGCGACGCGCCTGTCATCATCCAGGCCTCACGTGGGGCCCGGTCCTACGCCAACGACGTCATGCTGGCCAAAATGATGGAGGCATTGACTGAAATGCATCCGACCATTCCGCTGTGCATCCATCAGGACCACGGCAACGACGAGGCCACCTGCCTTTCCGCGATCCGCCACGGCTTCACCTCGGTGATGATGGACGGATCCCTGATGGCAGATGCCAAGACGCCGGCAAGCTATGCCTACAACGTCGCCGTAACCGAACGAGTCACACGCATGGCGCATTGGGTCGGGGCTTCCGTCGAAGGCGAACTGGGCGTGCTCGGATCGCTGGAAACCGGCCAGGGCGAGGCCGAGGATGGCCACGGCGCCGAGGGCGCGCTCTCCCACGACCAACTCTTGACCGATCCCGATCAGGCGGTCGACTTCGTGGCCACAACCCAGGTGGACGCGCTGGCGATCGCCTGCGGCACCTCGCACGGCGCTTACAAATTTACCCGCAAGCCGGACGGCGACATACTGGCCATGCAGGTGATCGAGGCGATCCACGAGAAGCTACCCAACACGCATCTGGTCATGCATGGCTCTTCCTCCGTGCCACAGGAACTGCAGGACATCATCAACAAATATGGCGGCGAGATGCCCCAGACCTTTGGCGTCCCGGTGGAGGAGATCGAGCGCGGCATCCGCTACGGCGTGCGTAAGGTCAACATCGACACCGATTGCCGCATGGCCATGGCCGGGCAGTTCCGCCGCGTCGCGACGGAGAATCCGCGCGAGTTCGATCCCCGAAAATTCCTGAAGCCCGCCATGGATGCCTTGCACGATCTTTGCCGAGACCGCTTCGAGCGTTTCGGCACGGCGTCCAACGCCTCGAAGATCAAGGTCATCGCCATGGACGAGATGGCCAAACGCTATGCCGCGGGAAAACTCGCGCCCCATATCGCAACCGCGAAAGCCGCCTGAGCAACAAACAGGAGACCTGTCATGAACAAGATCGATATGCTGCCAGCGGGTACGCTCAAGGAAGGCAAGGAACGCTACAAGTCAGGGGTCATCCCTTACAAGAAGATGGGCTACTGGGAGCCGGACTACAGGCCCAAGGAGACCGATCTGATCGCCATGTTCCGGATCACGCCGCAACCCGGCGTCGACCACGAGGAGGCAGCGGCCGCCATCGCCGGTGAATCCTCGACCGCGACGTGGACCGTGGTGTGGACCGACAGGCTGACAGCCTGCGAGCTCTACCGCGCCAAGGCGTTCAGATCCGAGCCGGTTCCAAACACCGGTCCCGGCACCAAGACCGAGCAACAGTACTTCGCCTACATCGCCTACGACCTCGACCTGTTCGAGCCGGGCTCGATCGCCAACCTGACCGCATCGATCATCGGCAACGTGTTCGGCTTCAAGGCGGTCAAGGCGCTGCGACTGGAAGACATGCGTATCCCGGTCGCGTATCTCAAAACCTTCCAGGGACCCGCAACCGGCATCGTGGTGGAGCGTGAGCGGCTCGACAAGTTTGGCCGTCCGCTGCTCGGCGCGACGACGAAGCCGAAGCTCGGCCTGTCAGGCCGCAACTATGGCCGCGTCGTTTACGAGGCCCTGAAGGGCGGCCTCGACTTCGTCAAGGACGACGAGAACATCAACTCGCAGCCCTTCATGCACTGGCGCGACCGCTTCCTCTACTGCATGGAGGCGGTGAACAAGGCTTCAGCTGCCACTGGCGAGGTCAAGGGCCACTATCTCAACGTCACCGCCGGCACGATGGAGGAGATGTACGAGCGCGCCGAATTCGCCAAACAGCTTGGCTCCTGCATCATCATGATCGATCTCGTCATCGGCTACACGGCGATCCAGTCGATGGCCAAGTGGGCACGCCGAAACGACATGATCCTGCACCTGCACCGCGCCGGCAATTCGACCTATTCGCGCCAGAAGAACCACGGCATGAATTTTCGCGTCATCTGCAAATGGATGCGCATGGCCGGCGTCGACCATATCCACGCCGGCACTGTGGTCGGCAAGCTGGAAGGCGACCCGCTCATGATCAAGGGGTTTTATGACACGCTGCGCGAGGAGCGCACGCCGCAGAATCTCGAGACCGGGCTGTTCTTCGATCAGGACTGGGCCTCGCTCAACAAGGTGATGCCCGTCGCCTCGGGCGGTATCCATGCCGGCCAGATGCACCAGTTGATCCATTATCTCGGCGAGGACGTCATCTTGCAGTTCGGTGGCGGCACGATCGGCCATCCCGACGGCATCCAGGCAGGCGCGACGGCCAATCGCGTTGCATTGGAAGCGATGATCCTGGCCCGCAACGAGGGACGCGATTATTTGCGCGAAGGAACCAAAATCCTCGAACAGGCGGCCAAATGGTGCACCCCGCTGAAGGCTGCCCTGGAGACCTGGAAGGATGTCACCTTCAACTATGAATCGACCGACACGGCCGACTTCGTGCCAACCGCAACGCCCAGCTTCTAGAAGAAAGGAACCGTCGCCATGATGACCAATCCGGGAAACAAGGTCACGCAGGGACAGTTCTCGTTCCTGCCCGATCTCACTGATGAGCAGATTTCGGCGCAGATCAAATATGCGCTGAAGAACCACTGGGCCGTCAGCGTCGAGTACACGGACGATCCGCATCCGCGAAACACCTATTGGGAAATGTACGGCAACCCGATGTTCGATTTGAGAGACCCGGCGGGCATCCTGCTCGAAGTCAACGCTTGCCGGAAAGCCTGTCCGAACATGTATGTCCGGGTAACCGCCTTCGATTCGACCAAGGGATGGGAAGCGCCGCGCATGTCGTTCATCGTCAACCGGCCACCCAGCGAACCCGGGTTCCGGCTGCTGCGCCAGGAGCGTGACGGCCGCAGCCAGGGCTATTCGATCGTGCCTTATGCCACCGACAGGCCCGAGGGCGAGCGGAGCTAGCTGAGCCATGCTGGACACGATAGCCAAAGGCGCAGCCGCGCAGGACGAATTGGTTGATCTGCAGGCCGAGTTCGAAGCGTCCAACATCGACGAGGTGATGGATAAGCTTGACCGCGAACTCGTTGGCCTGAAGCCGATCAAGAACCGCATCCGCGAGATCGCGGCCCTTCTCCTGGTCGACCGGCTTCGCCGCAAGTTCGGACTGACCTCGGGCGCACCGACGCTGCATATGAACTTTACGGGAAACCCCGGCACGGGCAAGACCACCGTGGCGCTGAGGATGGCCGAAATCCTGCATCGACTCGGCTATGTCCGCGAAGGCCACCTGGTCGCGGTGACGCGCGACGATCTCGTCGGCCAGTATGTGGGCCACACCGCACCCAAGACGCGCGACGTGATCAAGCGTGCCATGGGCGGCGTGCTTTTCATCGACGAGGCCTATTACCTCTACAAGCCCGAGAACGAACGCGACTACGGCCAGGAATCGATCGAGATCCTGCTGCAATGCATGGAAAATAATCGTGACGACCTGGTCGTGATCCTTGCCGGCTACAAGAACAAGATGGATCGTTTCTTCGACAGCAATCCCGGCATGCGTTCGCGCATCGCTCACCACCTCGATTTTCCCGACTACGGCGTCAGTGAGCTGAAATCGATCGCCGAGATCATGCTAGCGGAGCAGAATTATCGCCTCAGCGAGGCGGCCGCCCAGGCCCTCGAAGAGTATCTTCCGATCCGAATGAGGCTGCCGCATTTCTCCAACGCGCGCTCGGTGCGCAATGGGCTGGACCGGGCGCGGCTTCGCCAGGCCAATCGGCTTTTCGCATCGCGAAGCCGTGCCCTGACCAAGGCAGACCTTATTACCATCGAGGAATCCGATATCCGCGGCAGCCGCGTATTCGCGGAAGGGAAGCTCGAAGGCGAACCGGAGACGAAGACGCGCTGAGGGCGAAGCCGGCTGGCGGGCGGCGACCCGACACGGAAGACAGAAATTGGAGACGACGACCATGGTCACCAGGACAATCATCGCGCCCTCCGTGCTTTCCGCGGATTTCTCGCGGCTCGGCGACGAGGTCGAAGCTGTCGTTCAGGCGGGCGCCGACTGGATCCATCTCGACGTGATGGACGGGCATTTCGTGCCCAACATCACCTTCGGTCCGCCGGTCATCAAGGCGATCCGTGGTCGAACGGACAAGATCTTCGACTGCCATCTGATGATCGCGCCGGCCGACCCCTATCTGGCCGCCTTCGCCGATGCCGGTTGCGACATCATCACGGTGCATGCCGAGACTGGACCGCATCTCGACCGCTCATTGCAGGCGATCGGGAATCTTGGCAAGAAGGCCGGGGTGTCGCTCAATCCGTCGACGCCGGAGAGCGTCATCGAGTATGTGCTCGACCGGCTCGATCTGGTGCTGCTGATGACGGTCAATCCAGGCTTCGGCGGCCAGGCTTTCATCTCAGCGGTCGTCGAGAAAGTCAGACGGATCAAGGCTTTGGTTGGCCATCGCCCGATTGACATCGAGATCGACGGCGGAGTCACGGCCGAGACCGCCCCGCTGGTCACCGCGGCTGGCGCCAACGTACTGGTCGCCGGTTCGGCTGTATTCAAGGGAGGCACCGAGGCAGCCTATCGTGCCAATATCGGCGCCATCAGACAGGCGGCCGATGGCGCGATCCGGAAAGCCGCGTAAACCGTTGTCGGGGAGACGAACATGGCTGCGGTCCCACCTGTATGCGATTTCGGCTGGCCCGCCATCGATGCCGTTTTGCCCGGCGTCGACGGCACGTCGCATTCCATCTTCGGTCACGCCGGCCCGAATGGCCTGGTCGTGGCCTTCATCTGCAATCACTGCCCTTATGTGAAGGCCGTGATCTCTCGCATCGTACGCGACGCCAATGACCTCAAGGCCGAAGGCATCGGCTTCGTCGCGATCAACTCCAACGATGCCGACACCTACCCGGACGATTCCTTCGACCACATGAAGCGCTTCGCCATGACGAACGGCTTCAGCTTCCCTTACCTGCACGACGGGGCCCAGACTGTAGCGCGCGACTACGCAGCGGTGTGCACTCCCGATTTCTTCGGGTTCAACAGCGAACTGAGACTGCAATATCGCGGCCGGCTGGACGCGTCGCGACGCGAATCCGGACCGCTCGGGCTGCGACGCGATCTGTTCGAGGCGATGAAGCAGGTTGCTCGAACCGGCGATGGTCCGTTCGACCAGATCGCCTCGATCGGCTGCTCGATCAAGTGGAAGGATGCTGCATGAATGTCGGCGCAGGTAGGTCGCTTCGACCGCCGAAGGCGATCCTGTTCGACCTCGACGGCACACTGGTCGATTCGGCGCCTGATATAGCGGCCGCCGTCAACGAGTTGCTGGCCAGCCGCGATCTGCCGCCGTTGGGCCTGGACCAGGTCAAGGCCATGATCGGTGGCGGCGTCAGGAAATTGATCGAGCGGGCCTTCGCGGCGTCGGGAGCGCCGCTCGTCGGCAACGCGCTCGATGAGGCCAACCGCGTCATGGCGCCGATCTACAGCCGACATCTGACCGGCCTGACAAGACTGATGCCTGGCGTCAGGGAGGTTCTCACACACTTCTACGCGAAGGGAATGGCCATGGGCGTGGCGACCAACAAACCGCAGTTGGCGACTCGCGAGATCCTGCTGCATTTCGGACTGACGGAATATTTCCGTGCGATCATTGGCGGAGACGCGGTGACATGCCTGAAACCCGCGCCCGATGCTCTGCTGCTGGCGCTCGCCCAGCTTGGAGTCGACCCCTGTGACGCGCTGCTGGTCGGAGACAGTGGCGCCGACGCAGGCGCCGCACGCGCCGCCGGCATGCCCGTCATTCTGCTGCGCGGCGGATACACCCATTTTCCGGTTGAAGAGCTTGGCGCCGACCAGGTTTGCGACAGCCTTTTCGACCTGCCTGCGGCGATGCAGGGGCTGCAAGCCGGTGCTTGATCGGGGCGAACGCCGGCCGGACGCAAGTTCGAACGGCCGGCGGCGCCGCTATTTCGAGAATTGCTTCAAATAGGCGATGACGTTGGCGATGTCTTGGTCCTGCTTGAGGCCGACGAACGCCATCTTCGTTCCTTTGACCATGGCCTTGGGATCGCGAAGGTAAGTCGTCAGCGTGGGTTCGTCCCATTTGACGCCGGACTTGCCTGCCGCGACCATCGCTTGGGAGTAACTGAACCCCGGGTGTGTGCCAGCCGTCCGGCCGATGACGCCGTTCAACGACGGGCCGACCTTGTTCTTGTCCTGGTCGGCGACATGGCAGACCTTGCATTTGGCGAAGACCTTCTCACCCGCCGCGGCATCCTGTGCCTGGGATTGGCTTGTGATGAAGGACACAGCAAACACGACTGCGAAAAATGCGATTGCGCGCATGGCATTTCCTCATGGATCGTCTGGGTGCCCTGGACGATTTTGCGCATGCCGATCTTTCATCCATTGGCATGCACCTTACGCGGTGGAGTGGAGTATCCGCTTTCCCTTTGTGAAGCGGCGCCGCGCGAATCGAAAAGCTAGTTGGCGTGGGGTGAAAGTCAATCGTATAAAGGTATAGAGGCTTGGGTACCCAGGGTACCGGTATTCGTCTTTGTTGACGGCTATCGGGCGAATGCGTAGCTTCAAGACATCCGGTTTCTCCACTGGCACCTCGGGAATCCGGCAACTGGCGATTTTGTCCAGGCTCCTCATTGGGCCGGACCAGTCGAGACAGGCGTCCCGGAGCGCAAGAGGTGCTAAATGGATATGGTCGATCTCATATTAACGGTGTGCCTCAGCACCAATCCGGGCAATTGCCGAGACGAACACCTCTATTTCGAGAGCCGCGGCTCTCTGCTCCAATGCATGTTCCTTGCACCCAGCGAGATCGCGAAATGGTCTCAGGAACACCCGGCCCTCAAGGTCATGCGCTGGAAATGCGCCTTTCCGAGCAAGGAACGAGCGATCTGATTGACGTCCTGGAGCCCAGGGAGGAGGTGTCATGATGATTTCACGGCGCAACACGCTGCATCTAGCGGTTCTCGGCACAGTCGCTGCTCTTGCCGCAAGGCCTGTCTTTGCAGCAGCCAGGATTCGCGTCGGTGTCCTGAAGTTTGGAACCGTGAGTTGGGAACTCGACACGTTGAGGCAACACAAATTCGATGTGGCGAACGGGATCGATCTGGAGATCATCGATTTCGCCGGGGAGGACGCGACCAACGTCGCCTTGCTGGCCGGTGCGATCGACATGATCGTCTCCGACTGGTTGTGGGTCTCGCGCCAACGGTCGGAAGGCGGCGACCTCACATTAGCCCCCTATTCGACCGCTGTGGGGGCGATCATGGTGAAGGAGGGGTCGCCGATCCGGACCGTCGCCGACCTCAAGCACAGGAAGATCGGCGTCGCCGGCGGCCCGCTCGACAAGAGCTGGCTCCTGATACAGGCTCTGACCAGACGCGACTACGGGGTCGACCTGTTGGCAACCAGCGACATCATCTTTGGCGCGCCACCGCTGATTTCGGAAAAGGCCATGCAGGGCGAACTCGATGCGGTGCTGAATTTCTGGCATTTTTGCGCCCGTCTCGAGGCCAACGGCTTTCGTCGATTGATGGGCGTGAACGATGCGGCGCGTGCGCTCGGCGCCTTGGGACCTGTGTCGGCACTCGGTTACGTCTTCCACGACCAATGGGCGAACGAGAACCCGGAGGCCGCCAGGGGCTTCGTCAGGGCCTCCGCGCAAGCCAAGGACCTGCTGGCGAGATCCGACGAGGAGTGGCTGCGCCTGGCGCCGATCATTCGCGCGGAAGGCAAAGAACTGGAAAAACTCCGCGACCGCTACCGCCAGGGCATCCCCAGGCGGGCGGTCGCCGAGGAAGCGGCCGACGCCGGCAGGCTCTATCATGTGCTGGCGGCGATCGGTGGCGCGAAGCTGGTCGGCAGCGCGCCCGAGATGGCGCCCGGCACATTCTGGCAGGACCG
Organism: Mesorhizobium sp. B2-6-1; assembly: GCF_006440475.1. Classification (NCBI taxonomy): domain Bacteria; kingdom Pseudomonadati; phylum Pseudomonadota; class Alphaproteobacteria; order Hyphomicrobiales; family Phyllobacteriaceae; genus Mesorhizobium; species Mesorhizobium sp. B2-6-1. The sequence continues at coordinate 211,950 of NZ_VFUH01000010.1, read as the reverse complement.
CGCGAAATGACCGCACCGGAAACCAGCAACGGCACGCGAGGTACCTCGACGAGCATGTCCGGGCGATCCAGCTTGGCGACAACGCTGATGCCCGCGCTGACCGTGGCGGTTTCCTTGCTCGGGCTTTGCCTGCTGTGGAGCCTTGCGGCGAGTGTCTGGCGGAGCCGTGCCCTCCCGGGGCCGGGACAGGTCTGGCAGGTGCTCCTCAGGGAGGCTGCGAGCGGCGACCTCTTCTATCATCTCGGCGCGACCCTCGGCCGGGTCACCGCGGCCTATATCGTCGCGATGATCATAGGATCGGTCATCGGCGTTCTGCTCGGCAGCTATCGTCGCGCCGACCGCTTTTTCAACCCATGGGTAATTCTATTCCTCAACATCCCGGCGCTGGTCGTCATCGTCCTCGGCTATATCTGGTTCGGACTTAACGAGGTCGCGGCGATCGGCGCGGTGGCGGTGAACAAAATCCCGAATGTCGTAGTGACGATGCGTGAGGGCGCCAGGGCGCTTGATCCGAGCTACGCCGAAATGGCCACTGTCTATCGCTTCGGTCCTCTCGATCGCATCCGCCACATCCTGCTGCCGCAATTGCAACCCTATCTTGCCGCCGCGTCACGATCCGGCATCGCCCTCATCTGGAAGATCGTCCTGGTCGTCGAACTGCTCGGCCGGTCGAACGGCGTCGGCTTCCAGATCCATCTCTATTTCCAGCTCTTCGACGTCGCCGCCATTCTTGCCTACACACTGGCTTTCGTGGCGGTGATGCTCGTCATCGAACTTCTTCTGGTGCAACCCGTTGAACGACATGCAACCCGTTGGCGCCGTCGTCCCGCTTAGGGTCGATATCGCTGAAAAGACTTTCAGGTCCGCGCAAGGCGTCTCGATCACGGCGCTTCAGGACCTTTCCTTCGAGGTCCGGCAAGGCGAATTCGCCTGCTTGCTGGGACCGTCGGGCTGCGGCAAAACCACGACGCTGCGTATCCTGCTTGGGTTGGACAAGGATTTTTCCGGATCCTTCCAGTTGCCGCAAGGAGGCTCCAACCGCATTGCGGCCGTGTTCCAGGAGCCGATCTTGCTGCCGTGGCGAACGGTGGAGCAGAATGTCAGGCTGGCCTTGCCGAAAAGCTTGAGAACGAAGAATCTTGACGGGCTCTTTGAAACTCTCGGCCTCGCCGGCATGCGTTCTCTCTATCCTGCGGAACTGTCGCTCGGCCTTGCGCGCAGGGCAGCACTTGCCAGGGCCTTCGCTACCGAGCCGGCGATGCTTGTCCTGGACGAACCCTTTGTCTCGCTCGACCACCAGACCGCCGAGCGGCTTCGTCACCTGCTTCTGTCGGTATGGTCGGCACGACCCACGACCGCCTTGATGATAACGCACGATCTACGCGAGGCGCTGATGCTGTCGGATCGCATCATCGTGCTCGCGCCGCGACCAGCACATGTGCTCGGCGTGTTCGACGTGCGGTTGCCTCGGCAACATCGCAATTCACAGGTGATGAGTGACCTTCTGCGGTCGTTCCGGCAAAGGTTCCCGGGCGTCACCTGAACGCCCTGATGGTGAAATGCATATCGGAGGACCCCATGTCGATTGATCGGCTACGACGCAGGGTTATGAGTGGCTTTGCCTGCACCGCCGTCAGCGCTGCCTTGCTGCCATGCTGCCTCGGACGAGCCGCCTTGGCCGCGGCTGGCAGCCTGCGGTTCTCGGTTGGCCAAATCGCCGACGGCGTCTTCGCCTTCCAGGGCGTGGATGAATTGATGACCGCAACAAACGACGGTGCCATCTGCAATCTGGGCGTCGTCGTCGGCACCGACGCGGTTGCCGTCATCGACAGTGGCGGCAGCCTGACCGAGGCGCACGCCTTGCTCGCCGCGATCGGAAAGATAACCGCAAAACCGGTTCGCTTCCTGATCAACACCCACATGCATCCCGATCACATTTTCGGCAATGCGGCATTCCGGGAGATCGGCGCGACCATTGTTGGCCATCGCAATCTGCCGCGTGCCCTCGAGGCGCGTGGCGCGTTCTATCTGCACAATTATCGCGAACAGGTCGGCGAAGCGCTTATGAACGGAGTCGAGATCGTTTCGCCGGCGATGCTGGTCGACGATCGCCTGGAACTCGATCTCGGCGGGCGCATGCTCGAACTGCGGGCATGGAAGGCTGCGCACACCGACAACGACCTGACCGTCTTCGACCCCGAGACCCGCACTCTCTTTGCCGGCGATCTCGTGTTCATGGGGTCCTTGCCGACGCTCGACGGATCGCTGCTTGGCTGGCTCCGCCAGATGGAGGCGCTCGCCGCGATCAGCGCCGCGCGCGTCGTTCCGGGTCATGGTCCGGTACCGGCCGACTGGCCGCAGGCGCTGGCAGGAGAACGGCGCTATTTCGAGATTCTGGCGCGCGATATCCGCAAGGCGATCGCCGACGGGACGCCGCTCCGAGAGGCCGTCAAAACCGCCGCCGGAAGCGAACGGGGCAAATGGCACCTGTTCGACGACTACAATGAGCGCAACGCAACGGCTGCTTTTGCTGAACTCGAATGGGAATAGACCACACCGACATGCGCCAGAGATCATGAAGTGGGGCGATTTGCCAACGCGTCGTCAAAGGCATATTCTAAACGCCAGCCTGGGCACCACCTCTGTTGCATTGGTGGAGGCATCGAAATGCAAAATCACGCTTACGCGAGCAGGCAGTTCGCCTTGTCGCTTGCACCATTCTTGGCCGCAATCATCTTGACCATCGGTACGCTGTTCGGCGTCTCCTCAGCCGCCAACGCACAGCAAACAACGGCTTCTTCGGAGAAGATCTGGGAAGACTTGAAAGGCGACGTGTTCGGCGACCGAGCTATTCTGGTCGATACCGGCGTGGTCAGGATCGAAGCGCCAAAGCGGGCGCAAGATGCCGCCATCGTGCCTGTCGACATCTATGTTGACCCAGCCAAGGCGCCGGACGGCATCAAATCCGTGACCTTGATCATCGACGCCAATCCTGCGCCGGTGGCGGCAACGTTCCAGATCGGCAAGGACGCCGGGGTGACACATCTGTCGACACGCGTGCGCGTCAACGATTATTCCTATTTGCGTGCCATAGCGGAGACTCAAGGCGGCCAACTCCACATGGCTCAGACCTTCGTCAAGGCGTCAGGCGGCTGCTCCGCCCCTGCGGTCAAGAACCAGGACGAGGCCATGGCGACGATGGGGCAGATGAAGTTGCGCCAGTTCCCACCCCAAGAGACGATGAGCAAGGCAGAGGAGTTGCAGTTGATGATCCGCCACCCGAACAATTCGGGCCTGCAGCGGGATCCGTTGACCCAGTATTTCATTCCCGCGCATTTTGTTCAGAAGCTGTCGATCTCGCAGGCCGGCCGGCCGATCCTCTCGATGGAAGGTGGAATATCGATTTCAGAAGACCCTAATTTCCGATTCGATTTCACGGCGCACGGCAATGGTGAAATCCAGGTCGAAGCGATCGACACGGATGGCAAGGTATTCCGCAATCAATGGCCGCTGGAGAAAACGGGGCTCTGAAGTCTCGAAATACGGTATGCCGCGCTGCCACCGCGATGGGCACGCTTGATCTTTAGAAGCAACGCACGTCGGCTTCCGACTGCGCACGCTTCAGCTCTGTACGGGCTGCCTTCGCCGGTGCGCTTTCCCGAAACAGCCCCGCGTTTTCCCCCGTCGTCAAAGACATGCTCTTGAAGGTCTCGGCCGTCTCATAGTGGTCGTAGGGAAGGATCGAGGCGATGACGTCGATCGAGCAGGAACAGCTTTCCAGCGCCTGACGCGTCTGGCCGTTCGTTCGCATGCAGCCGAGCACGTAGTCGACAACCGTTACTGTGGGATAGTCTCCCGCAGCACCTGCCGGGTTTGCGATGGCCAGTGTCGCGGTGAAGAGCAGCGGCAAGGTCGAGAATCCAACATATCTGATCATGAGAAACCTCCGGTTGGTCCGGGTTCGATGCGCCCGGACGAGATCGGCGTGCCAGTTGGCAACGCGCCGTAAAGCCAGTCAAGCACCCATGGGTTCCGTATACGACCAAAGGAGGAAAGGGCTGTCCACGAGCGATAGCTATGGATGACGACTTGATCACCGGCTCCGCGCCCAGGCTCCTACGACCGCTTCGCATCTCGCTCAATACCGGGCAACGGCGAGACTTTTTACATGCCATCCAAGATGGGCAGTGATAAACATTAGCAAATAACCTTGGTGTATATTAAAATCAAAAGATCGCCCGTAAGACTATCTTAATACCGTTCTCGGTCTCCACGGAGGCGCAAAACACTTCATATTAAGTTTGTAGTTCTGTTCATTTCTACATATTGCAGTGCATCATTTAGAATATTGCGGTGCAACAATGCACTAGGCCTTTTTTGCTTGCCTAGCCTTTTGGGATGACATAGCCTTTCCCTGTTTCCGGCTTCAAGGGCGTCACCGTCATTAGGGAGCGGCGACAGTCTTTCGTAGGCCAAAGTGAGGTGGGCAGTAACGGTGCCCTCTGCACATCTGGCTTAGGTCGTGACACGCTGCCGGAAATATTTCCCCCCCGTGAATCGCTTGGGCGAGCCCTTGTGGGCCTGACAGTCGATTCATCACTGTGAACCCCGGGAGGAATTCGGATGCGTGTACTTACGAAAGCTACGTATATTCTAACCACTGCGGCGTTTCTGTCGCTCGGCGCGGCCTATACGGCGTCGGCCAACGAGGATCTTGCAAAGCTCGCTTCGGATGCGAAGAACTGGGCGATGCAGACGGGTGACTACGCCAACACCCGCTATTCCAAACTCAACCAGATTACTGCGGATAATGTGAAGAACCTGCAGGTCAAATGGACCTTTTCCACCGGCGTGCTGCGCGGGCATGAGGGTGGACCGCTGATCATCGGCGATGTGATGTATGTCCATACGCCCTTCCCAAACAATGTCTTTGCGCTCGACCTCAAGAATGACGGGAAGATCCTCTGGAAATACGAGCCCAAGCAGGATCCGAATGTCATTCCGATCATGTGTTGCGATACGGTCAATCGCGGTGTTGCCTATGGTGACGGCAAGATCATTCTCAATCAGGCCGACACCACGGTCGTCGCCCTCGATGCAAAGACCGGCAAGGTCGTCTGGTCGGTCAAGAATGGCGACATGACCGACGGCGGCAAAGGCGAATCCGGCACGGCTGCCCCCGTCGTGGTCAAGGATAAGGTACTCATCGGCGTGTCCGGCGCCGAATTCGGCGTTCGCGGCTGGCTGGCCGCCTACAATCTGAAAGACGGCAAACTTGCCTGGAAAGCCTATTCGGAAGGTCCCGACGCCGACACCCTGATCGATCCCGAGAAAACCACCCAGCTGGGCAAGCCGGTAGGCAAGGATTCCGGCACCAACACCTGGGAAGGCGAGCAATGGAAGACAGGCGGCGGCACGACATGGGGATGGTATTCCTATGATCCCAAGCTGAACCTGGTCTACTACGGCACCGGCAATCCCTCGACATGGAACCCGGTCCAACGGCCTGGCGACAACCGCTGGTCAATGACGATCATGGCCCGCGATGCCGATACCGGTGTTGCCAAATGGCTCTACCAGATGACCCCGCATGACGAATGGGACTATGACGGCATCAACGAGATGATCCTCGTCGACGGCATGGAGGTCAATGGCGCCAAACACGACGTGCTGGTGCATTTCGATCGTAATGGTTTCGCCTACACCATGGATCGCGCCACCGGCGAGCTTCTCGTCGCCAAGAAATACGATCCAGCGGTGAACTGGGCGACGGAAGTCGTCATGGACCCAAAGAGCGAACAGTATGGTCGCCCGCAGGTCGTGGCGAAATATTCGACCCAGCAGAACGGCGAAGACACCAACTCGACGGGTATTTGCCCGGCGGCGCTTGGAACGAAGGATCAACAGCCAGCTGCCTATTCGCCGAAAACCGGCCTGTTCTATGTTCCGACCAACCATGTCTGCATGGACTATGAGCCGTACAAGGTAAGCTACACCGCCGGTCAGCCTTATGTTGGCGCCACAGTGTCGATGTACCCGGCACCTGGCGGCGACGGCAGCATGGGCAACTTCATTGCCTGGGATGCGGCCAAGGGCGAGATCGTCTGGTCGAAGCCTGAGAAGTTCTCCGTGTGGTCGGGCGCGTTGGCGACAGATGGCGACGTCGTCTTCTACGGCACGCTCGAAGGCTACATCAAGGCGGTCGATAAGGACGGCAAGGAACTTTACAAGTTCAAGACCCCGTCCGGCATCATCGGCAACATCACCACGTACGAGCATGACGGCAAGCAGTACATCGCCGTTCTGTCCGGCGTCGGTGGGTGGGCAGGTATCGGTCTGGCAGGCGGTCTGCTTTCGCCTGACAACGCTGCTGCCTGGCATGGCGCCGTCGATCAGGGCCGTGCGCAAGGCGATCAGTCCGCGGTCGTTGGTACCGCAGGTCTGGGTGCCGTCGGCGGCTACGCGGCACTTGCCGACTATACGACGCTGGGCGGTCAGCTCACCGTCTTCGGTCTCCCGGACTGACGGGCGGGGAACCTTAAGCACGCCTCGGGTCTTGTTGGACCGGAGGTTTGAAAAACGAGAGCCCGGATCATCCGAAACCATGGCCGGGCTCTCGATGCGGTTGCACCCCCGACACACCGATCAATGCCGGCCACGGCAGCAAAACCGTGTCCACGGCAAATGAAGGAAGCGTTTGAATGTCCGTTCGCATTGTAATTTCGGCTTTCGTCCTGGCTCTGCTGCCTCTGGCAAGCTCAGGCGTGGCGTGGGCCGAGGACAGCATGGAAAAAGCCAAGGCGGTGAAGCAAGAAGGCGGCAAGTATTTGGATGCGGATGGAAATCCGACCTACAAGATCGAGAACGGAACCGTCGACTGGTACACGTTCAGCGGCTACCGCCGGTATCACTCCGATTGCCATGTCTGTCACGGACAGGATGCGACAGGTTCGAGCTACGCGCCGGCCCTGGTCAACAGCTTGAAAACCATGGACTACGCCACGTTCCTCTCGATCGTCGCCGAGGGCCGCAAGAATGTCGGCGGCGGCAAGGAAAACGTCATGCCTGCCTTTGGCGACAACAAGAACGTCTATTGCTACCTGGACGATCTCTATGTCTACCTGCGCGCGCGCGCCGATGGTGCGGCGCCACGCGGCAGGCCGCCCAAGCACGAAGACAAGCCGCAGGCGGCGAAGGATGCCGAAGCATCCTGCATGGGCGGATGACATGAACGGCTGCGGTGCATTGAAGCTGCGCGTCGTTCTGCCGATTCTAGGCGCGCTGGCCTTGTTGCCATCGAACGCGCAGGCGCAAGGCGCCGGCCTCGGCGCGGCGGGAGAACTGGTCGATCCCGACATTCTGCGCGTCTGCGCCGATCCTTCGAATATGCCCTTCACCGACAAGAGCGGCGAAGGCTTCGAAAACAAACTTGCCGAACTGGTAGCCGCGAAAACCGGACGGAAGTCCGTCGCCTATACCTGGTTTCCACTTGTCACCGGCTTCGTTCGCAACACGCTGGGGGCCAACCGATGCGACATCATCATGGGCTATGCCCAAGGCGATGAACTGGTGCAGAACACCAACGCCTATTATCGCTCCACCTATGTGCTGGTCTACCCGAAAGGCAACGATATGGAGGGCGTCGAAACGATCGAGGATCCCAAACTCACGGGCAAGACGATCGGGGTTGTCGAGCGCACGCCGCCAACCGCCAACATGGCCGCCAACAAGCTTCTGCGGACCGCCAAGATCTATCCGCTTGCGGTGGATACGCGTGTCACCCCCTCCATGGGGGAGGTCATGATCAAGGACATGCTGGCCCACAAGATCGACGCGGCGGTCCTGTGGGGACCGATGGCAGGCTACTATGCCAAGCAACTTGGAGCCGATGTGGCGATTGTTCCGCTGGTAAAGGAAAAAACCGGCTCGCGCATGTCCTACCGCATCACCATGGGCGTACGTCCGTCCGACCAGGAATGGAAGCGGACGCTCAACCGGGTGATCAGGGAAAACCAGGCGGAGATCAACAGGCTCCTGCTGAGTTACAACGTGCCGCTGATCGACGAACACGACAAACCGATCACCCAATGAAGGGAAGGGAGACTGTTTTTTTGCTGGTCGCTGCGAGCCTTATGGGTCTGGCCGAACCGACGCGGGCTGGCGAGATCGCCGAACCCAACGGGTACCGGATGGACGACTATCGGGCGCCGGTGCCGCCGACGCTGCAAGGCGCCAGGGTGGTGACGACGGCGGAAGCTGAAGCGCTGTGGCGAGCGAAGAAAGCTGTCTTCTTCGACGTGATGCCGAACACGCCCAAGCCGACCAATTTGCCGGCAGGAACGATATGGAGAGACAAGGTTAGAAAGGACATTCCAGGCAGTACATGGCTGGCCAACGTGGGATACGGCGCTATTTCGCAAGAGACCACCAGCTATTTTCGCCAAGGCCTCGAAGCCAAGGCCGGCACGGACAAATCGCGAGCGATTCTGTTCTATTGCATGACGAATTGCTGGATGTCCTGGAATGCCGCTAAACGGGCGATCGAGTGGGGCTACAGTTCGGTAATCTGGTATCCACTCGGCGCTGATGGGTGGGAAGGTGCAAATCTTCCGCTGGAGGTGAAAAAACCATATGAAACGAACAATTGAAGAAAGGTTATGCAATTATTCCAGGTAGTTTTGCTTTTCGATTTTTCAAAACCTACTTTTTCATTTGTCCATTTTGAGACGTGATGGACGAGCCATTGCTTTGGTGCCCTGCAATGGTTGGCTAACAACAGGGATCGGTCCCTACGGACTGGTATAAGAGGAGAAATGTCATGAAGAAGAACTGGAAAAAACCGACCATGTGCCAGGTTGCTGCGGGCATGGAAATTTCTCGGTATCTGCCTGCCGAAATTACTCCCAAGAGGTAGGCCGCAGAGGTGCGTGTCCCTGGCAACAGGGGCACGCATCCCCGCAAGGGTTTTGGCGAAAGGTTTTGACGCGTGTAGGGCGCGCGCGGCACTTTTCAGGGCTGCAAATTGCCTGCTGGTCAGAGAAGCCGCGGGGCGGGCATTTTCATGCGTTTGAGGATCATCGGATCGGCGGCAGGCGGCGGCTTTCCGCAATGGAATTGCAATTATCGTCTCAGTCGTGCGGCCCGCTCCGGGATGGCTGGCGTGCATTCACGAACCCAATCAAGTGTCATCGCCTCGGCGGATGGGGTCGGCTGGGTCCTTTTCAATGCCTCACCCGACATTCGCCAGCAGATCGCGGCAACGCCAGAGTTGCAACCTGCGGGCGACGCGCCGCTGCGCTCGACCCCTATCCGCGCGGTGGTGCTGACCAATGCCGATGTCGATCATATCGCCGGACTGCTCAGCCTGCGCGAGCGGCAGCCTTTCGCCATCTATGCAACGGCGCAGGTTCTGGCGACGCTGGAGGCGAATTCGATTTTCAACGTTCTCGATCCGGCGGTCGTGCCGCGGCGCATCCTGCCGACAGCGAAAGAATTGGTCATCTGCGATGCCGAAGGCAGCGAGACCGGCGTGATGATCGAGAGCTTTCCGGTGCCTGGAAAGATAGCACTCTATCTGGAGGACAAAGACCATCCGGATGCCAATTTCAGCTCCGACGCCGGTGACACGATTGGAGTCCGAATTGCGGGTATTGGCAGCCGCGATTCTGTCTTCTACATCCCAGGCTGCGCGCGCATCGATGCGACGCTGCGCGCGCGTCTTTGCGATGCAGCCTGTCTTCTGTTCGACGGCACTGTCTACACCGACGACGAGATGATCGTCGCCGGCGTCGGTCAGAAAACCGGCACGCGCATGGGGCATCTGGCGATTTCGGGAGACGCGGGTTCGATCGCCAGCCTGGCCGATGTGAGGCTGGGCCGCCGCGTCTTCGTCCATATCAACAACACCAATCCGATCCTTGACGAGAATTCGGCCGAACACGCGGCGGTCAAGGCGGCAGGCTGGGAAGTCGCAGGCGACGGCATGGAGATGGAATTTTGAACGATTTCCGCGATGCGGCCAAAGGCGGCCTGTCCACGAGCGATCTCGAAGCCGTGCTGAGGCAGGTCGGCGCCGAGCGCTACCACAATCATCATCCCTTCCATCACAGGATGACCAGCGGCGCGCTGTCGAAGGCCGAGATGAAGGCCTGGGCGCTGAACCGTTATTGCTACCAGGCTGTCATCCCGCGCAAGGATGCCATGATCCTCGCACATGCCGAGGATCCGGCGTTTCGCGCCGCCTGGCGCAAACGTATCGAAGACCATGATGGCGAGGACGGCTGGAGCGGCGGTATCGCGCGCTGGCTGCATCTGGCAACCTCGCTCGGCCTGGATGCCGAGGCCGTGAAGAGCGAAAGGCTGGCACTGCCGGCGACACGGTTCGCCGTGGGGGCATACCTCTCCTTTTGCACCAACCGAACGCTGTTCGAGGCGGTCGCGTCGTCGCTGACCGAGATGTTCTCACCGCTTATCATCGGCGAGCGCGTACCGGCGATGCTGGCCAAATACGATTATATCACCGAGGATACGCTGGCCTATTTCAAGCAACGGCCCGAACAAGCCTCGCGCGACGCCGACTTCGCCCTCACCTACGTGCTCAGCCATGCCGATACGGCGGAACGCCAGCAGCAGGCAATAGATGCGCTGGTGTTCAAATGCGATATACTCTGGGCCATGCTTGATGCGCTTCAACACGCCTATGGCGAGCCGGGAAACATACCGCCCGGCGCCTTCCGCCCCGAGGCAGCCCCATGATGATGCTGCGCGAAAGAGCCTTGGTGTCGCTGGGATCGATACCCTTCCTGCCGAAGCACGTGCGCATACAGTACGATTCCGTGCGGCAGGCATTCGCCGTGCTGTCACCGGAGAGAATATTCTGGCCGAACGATATCAGCCTCGACATATTGCGGCGCTGCGACGGACGGTCCACGGTCGGCGAAATCATCGCCGGCCTTGCCACGGATTATGAGGCCGAGGAGGAGGCCGTGGCGGCCGACGTCATCGCCTTCCTGCAAGAGTGGTCGGACAAGCTGCTGGTGAAGCTATGAACACGCCCCTCCTCCCTCCTATCGGCATGCTGGCGGAACTGACACATCGCTGCCCGCTGCAATGTCCTTATTGCTCCAACCCGCTCGAATTGCAGAAGGCCAATCGCGAACTCGACACACAGACCTGGCTCAGCCTGTTCTCGGAGGCCGCCGATCTCGGTGTTCTGCAGGTGCATCTGTCAGGCGGTGAGCCGACGCTGCGCCGCGACCTCGAGCAATTGATCGCCGGACTTTCAGCGCGCGGCGTCTATACAAATCTGATTACCGCGGGCGTCGGCATCGCCGAAGGCCGCATCGAAGCATTTGCCGAAGCCGGGCTCGACCATCTGCAATTGAGCTTTCAGGGCGCACGGCCTGAGACCACCGAACGCATCGGCAACCACAAAGGCAGCCACGACAAGAAGCTGGAGACGGCACGCCGCGCGCGAGCTGCCGGCTTGCCTCTCACCATCAACGCGCCGATCCATCGCCATAACATCGAGGAGGTACCGGAGTTCATCGATCTTGCCCTTTCGCTGGACGCGGAGAGGCTCGAGATCGCCAACGTCCAGTACGCTGGCTGGGCTTTGATCAATCGCGATCAGCTGATGCCCGAGCGTGCAGCAGTCGACCGGCAGGCGGAAATCGTCGCGGAAGCACGCGAGCGGCTGGCCGGCATTATCAACATCGATTTCGTGACACCAGACTATTTCGCCATCTACCCCAAACCGTGCATGGGTGGCTGGGCGCGTGACGCGTTCATGGTGGCGCCTGACGGCACCGTGCTGCCGTGCCATGCCGCGCAGACGATCCCGTCGCTCAGCTTCGAGCGTTTCAAACCACACACCCTCTCCTCGATCTGGGCCGATTCGCCGGCGTTCAATGCCTTCCGCGGCACGGACTGGATGCAGGAACCCTGTCGCGGCTGTGAACGACGCGAGATCGACTGGGGCGGTTGCCGCTGCCAGGCGATGGCGATCGCCGGCGATGCCGCCGCAACGGATCCGGCTTGCGCGAAGTCGCCGATCCACGCGCGCATGGCGATGCTGATCGACGAAGCCAAGCGTACCGCGACAGTTCCTTCGGAGGACGAACCATTCACCTACCGGCGTATCGGCGTCGTGACCGAGCCCGCCTGACAGGTTCTTTCATTCCGCCGTATTCTCGCGCTCGCGCACTGCGTCGGCGAAAGCCAGGGCATCGCGATTGATCCCGACATTGTGCACACGAAAAATCGAAGCACCCTTCAACCGCAGGATGACGCTGGTTGCAGCTGTGCCAACGTCCCGCCCTTCGTCGCTTTCGCCGACCAGGTGATGGGCAAGCCTCTTGCGCGAGGTGCCGACGAGCCATGGAAAACCAAGAGCGCGCAGTTCGCCGAAGCGAGCCATGAGTTCAAGGTTCTCCTCTCCGCTCTTGGCGAAAGCGAAGCCTGGGTCCAGCACGATGCAGTCGTCCGGAATGCCGGCGTTGCGCGCGATCTCCAGCGATCTGTTCAGGAACAGGAACTGGTCGGCGATTACATCGGCCAACTTTTTCCGGTCGCGCCCGGTGTGCATGATGACGAGGCCAGCGCCGGCTTCCGCTGCGACGTGCGCAATGTCGGGTTCGCGCTGCAGGCCGTGTACGTCGTTGACGATATGTGCACCCGCCGCGACCGCGAGACGCGCCGTCTCGGCCCGATAGGTGTCAACCGAAACGATGCAGTCGCCGTCCGACGACAGCGCCTCGATGATCGGGAGGATACGCGATTGTTCCTCAAGCGCCGAAACGCTGCCGGCGCCGGGCCTGGTGGACTCGCCCCCGACATCAATGATCGCCGCGCCCTCGCCGATCATACGCCGTGCCTGTTCGAGTGCCCGCTCCGGCCGATCGAATTCTCCACCGTCGGAAAAACTGTCCGGCGTAACGTTCAAGATCCCCATCAGTAACGATCTCGCACCAAGATCGAGATACCGTCCATGAGCAAGTTGCCAACGGTTCATCGGGCGAGCGCGGCGAGCATCGACGCCACGCCTCCCTGGTGATCGCTCGGACATAGTCCGCCGGGTGCATTCTCGCGAGGGATGCTGAGCTCCATGCCGCGCAATACCGCAGTTGGTGTCGTGGTCATCGTCATTGTGGAATTCGCGTCGTATTCGATCTTTCGGTCGCCCAGGCTATCATAACCCCACAGTGCGAGAAGCGAATGTTCGGGCGCCGCAGGGTGTGCGAGAGCCGCCGAGGAAGGAACCACGGAGATGGCAATGGCAATTTCGATTTTCGGCTGGTGTCGTCAGTTCGGGCCAGAGATTAACGGAGCCATCGCTGCATAGGCGTCTGCCTCAATGAGTATGGACGGATTCACTCATGCGCAATATGTATGAGGATTAAGCCTGCCGTGGCGCTCACATTTTTGCCCGCATCGCTAAGGCAAGTAATGCTCGTTCAATGACGCTGCTAACGCCGCCCGCCTAAGTGTCGATATCAGGGGATCTGGTCAATGACCGACAACAAGTCAGACGTTACCAAGGATTGGCAAGCGACGCAGGGCCAGAAGTCCTCCGCCACGCGTCTTCGTCTTTTCGCCGCACTCTCGTGGATCGTCGCCATTGGCGGCGAAATCTACGGGATTATGCTGCTTCGCCAGAACAAATTCGATCAGGCACACCTGCCGCTGATCATCGGCCTTCTGGTCGGCATCGCGATTTTCGCAATCGCCGGCAACTTGCTGTGGAAGGCGGCGAACAGGCATGATCCGGCCCGTGCATCCGACACGGCCAGGTTCTTCTTCCAAAACCAGCTCGGCGCAATCATCACGCTGATTGCCTTTCTCCCGCTGGTTTTCCTGATCCTCACCGACAAAAACATGGATCCGCGGACCAAGAAGGTTGCCGGCGGCGTCGGCGCTGCGCTGGCCGTGCTCGCGACGGTCATGGGGATCAGCTTCAAACCCCCGTCGGTCGAACAATACACCCAGGATATGAACGCATGCGCAGCCCAGATCAAGTCGGGGCAGCCCACCACCGCCTGTTCCCCCGACGTCGCCGCTCAGGCGCAGGCGATCGCGACGGACACCGCGGCGGTGGCGGCGGCGACGCGAGACGCGAGCCACCCCGCAGGTCAGGATGTCGTCTACTGGATCGCGCCCGAAAACGGAGCCGCGAAGTCCACCGAGCCGCATGTTTTCCACCTCTGCGCAGGCGTGAGTCCGCTGAAGGACAAAACCGTGAATAGTGGCTCCGTGACGGAAGCCTACGCACAGAACGCCGTCCGCATCACGAAGCAGATCGATATGGAACAGAAGCAGTGCGGGTTCACAGCCACAACCAGCACCAACTGAACCTGGCTGCGCTCGATCGCGTCCAGCCGTTGGTCTTGTCGAGAGAGGCGCGCAAGCGCAGGTCGGTATCGACTCGCCGGAGCAACGCTATTTGCCATGGCTCAGAGCCCTAGCAGTCCGGCATGGCGTTGCTTGCCAACAGTGACGGCCCGATGTCTCGGTCGAGCGTAAAGCGCTCGCAACGCTCGCCGTCGGACTCATCGATGAAGCTTTCGACATGTTTGAATCCAAGCTTCGCAAATATCCGCACCGAGGCAAAATTGCGCGCCGCCGCTTCGCCCGTCACCCGTTCAAGCGCCAGAGTTTCGAAAGCGTAGCGGAGAACTTCGCGCGCCGCCTCGCTGCCCAGTCCGTGCCCCCAATGCGCACGCGCGAGCACAAATCCCAATGCGGCTGCCTTGGCGTCGGTTGCGCCGAAGGACAGGGTTATTGTCCCGATCGCTTCCGAAACTCCTACTTGATCTATGGACCACTGGATCGCCGTGCCGTCAGCGAAACGCTGACGCGAACGGGCGAACCATCGCTCGCCCGCGCTTATGTCGTCGGGAACAGGATCGCCGGCAAGAGAGGCGGATTCGACGTCCGTCGCGCGCGCAAACCATGCCGGGATATCCCGTTTTCTCGGCGCCCGAAGCACGAGCCTTGGTGTCGTGAGCTTGGGAAATCGCACAGTTTCCATCGAAGCATTTTCCACCTGAGGCGGCGCCAATGATAGCCGGAAAGCGGCGATCATAAGCAGCCGGCAAGCCCCCCGGAAAGCCGTCGGCAAGGCAGGCCGTCAACCCGCCAGGCGTCAGTCGCGCGATATGGACAGTCCCGCGAGAAGCGGAGCGTACGCGGCGAGCCTGCGGGATACGAATTCCGTGAAGAGCCGCACGCGCTTCGTCTTGCGTGTCTCCCCCTGCGTGAGAAGCCAGAGCGTTCCGTACATGTGCAGGTCGGTACCCGGCACCCTCACCAGCAGGGGGTCGGCATCTCCGACGAAGCACGGCAGTGTCGTGATCCCGAGCCCTTGCCGTACCGCAACGATCTGTGCCTCGGCGTCCGTGGTCCTGAATGGAACCTCCGTGGTGCGAACCTCGCCCTCGCGAGCCCAGTCCGGAATTCCATGAATGCTTATGACGATCCACCGGACGGGATCGGGCGCGCCCGCATGCCAGGCGGCAAGTCGATCGCGGGACATATAGACGCCGCCGAACAACTCTGGCCCCTTCAGGCCGTGAAGATTGAGCGGCAGGGTTTTGCGGTCATAGACGACGCGGATCGCCACGTCGGCCTCTCGGTTGGTCAGATTTGCCAGCTCCCCGGACGACAAGACGTCCATCTCGATGTCCGGATGCAGACGCGCGAACTCGGCGAAATCAGGCATGAGCAGGTGTGTCGCAAGGGTCGGAGCCAATGTCACCCGCAGAAGCCCGCGCACGCTCTGGTCGCGCCCGAAGACGCGTGTCTCCAACTGGTGCGACGACGCTTCCATCTGGTTCGCGAGCTCGAGCACCTCCTCGCCCGCAGCCGTCAGGCGGTAGCCCGAAGGCAGCTTTTCGAACATCTGCGCCCCGAGGCGTTCCTCGAGCTGTGCAACGCGTCGCAGCACGGTCGAGTGGTTCACACTGAGGCGCTCGCCGGCAGCCCGCACCGAGCCTCCGCGCGCCACGGCCAGAAAATAGCGAACATCATCCCAGTCGATCATGGCGCGATCCCGCACCGCGCGGTGCGCTTTCCAAAGCCCGTATCCAACGCAGTCGTACAGCAGTGTGGGCGGTTATCATAGCTTATGTCGACGAGCGCGGCCCAATTCCGAACGACGGACCCGATTCGTCGCGGCTGGCGGCAGTCGTCCGACCGGATCGATTTTGCACCACCGATGTGCGCACATCCGCACTCAAAGCCTGACCCATGCAGACTTATTTCCAGGCTCTCGGGGTTCTTCCCGAATGATCAAAGGCAGAGCCTGGAAGGAAAAGTCATGGGAAAGCTAAACGGTAAGGTTGCAGTCATCACGGGCGGCGCTACCGGCATCGGCCGCGCCGCGGCAAAGCGCTTCATCGAGGAGGGCGCCTTCGTCTTCATCTTCGGCCGCCGGCAGGAAACGCTCGACGCGGCTCTGGCCGAGCTCGGGCCCAATGCCCGCGCGGTGACGGGCTCGGTCTCGGATGAGGCCGACCTCGACCGACTCTACGCGACGGTGAAGGCCGAGCGCGGAACCCTCGACATCGTCTTCGCCAATGCCGGGGCGGGAAGCCAGCTTGCGCTCGGCGAGATCACCGCCGAGCACATCGACCAAACCTTCGACACCAATGTGAAGGGTACGATCTTCACTGTCCAGAAGGCGCTGCCGCTGATGGGCCAGGGCGGTTCGATAATCCTGACCGGATCGAGCGCCGGCACCACGGGCGCCGCGGCAATGAGCGCCTACAGCGCGAGCAAGGCGGCAGTGCGCAACCTCGCGCGGACCTGGGCGGAGGACCTGAAGGGCACCGGCATCCGGGTCAACGTGCTATCGCCCGGGGCGACCGCCACCGAACTCGCGAAGGAAGCGCTGGGCGAGGAGGGCCAGAAGGTCTTCGCCGCGATGACGCCGCTCCAGCGAATGGCCGATCCGGCGGAGATCGGCGCCGTCGCCGCCTTTCTCGCGTCGTCGGACAGCAGCTTCATGACCGCCAGCGAGGTCGCCGTCGACGGCGGCCTTGCGCAACTCTGACGCGCCACGCCCGGCCGGCACTCCATTCAATTAACCAGCGCCGTTGAGGGCCGGGAATCGACATCAACACGGATCGGAGAAGTATTATGAGCTATGCAATTGTAGGATTCGGCAAGATAGGCCAGGCCCTCGCGCAGGCCTTCGCCCGTAAGAACATCAAGGTGGCCGTCGCAAGTCGCCGGCCGCCCGAGGCATTGGCGCCGCAGGCTCGGGCGATTGGACCCACGGTCATCGCCAAGTCGCTGCGGGATGCGCTCGAGGCCGACACAATCATCTTGGCGGTCCCGTTCTGGGAGCATCGCGAGGTCGCGAAAGCCCTGCCGAACTGGGAAGGCAAGACGGTCATCGACGCGATGAACACTTTTGGAGTTCTCCCCGAAGAGCTGGACGGTCTGCCGTCCTCCGCCTTCGTCGCGAAGGCGTTCATCGGCGCCAAGCTCGTCAAAGGGTTCAATCACCTGGCTGCGGCCACCCTGGCTGCCGATCCGATCGTCGAGGGCGGCCACCGCGTGGTTTTCCTGTCGAGCGACGACGAGGACACGACCGCTCCCGTGGCGGCCTTGGCCAAACAACTCGGGTTCGCACCCGTCAAGCTGGGAAAACTCGACGAGGGTGGCGCGCTGGTGCACGCACGCGGCCGCACTTGGGGCCATCTCATCTTCCAGGATTTGTTCAAGAAGGAGCAGTAATCGATCTACGACCGCGTGATCGACGCTGGTCGCGCGCTAACTTCTTCGAGCAGCGCGCGACCGAATATTTGAAGACCACAAGGTCGCGAAGGCTGGCGTGGGATTGACGGCGTATGGGCGCCGTTCGAAGAGCGGGGAGCGGCCAAGCGTGCGCCATGCGGCGGCCGCAATTGGTCGTAGAGCTTTGGGCTGCGGACTGACCGATTGCGCCGGCAGCAATGCCATGCGGCGGCGCGAAAAGGCACTTGGTTGCTGGGCAACGCCCTAAAAGGGCGGAAGTACCGCGGTCAGTCTAATGATCCCTGACCAGCTGCATGAAAGCCTCTATCGGACGTAGCGTTTGGCGAACCTTCAGACACGCCGCGAAGGATTGCGTGAACGGCTTGTGATCCGAGATCGAAAGCGCCGTCAAACGATCGTCCGGAAGGTACTCGGTCCTGGAAACAATGCCGGCGCCAAGGCCGGCGGCGACAGCTTCACGAACGCCGTCGCGTGGAATTTCCATCACCACATTGGGCCGCACGCGATTCCTATCGAGTACCTCTTCCAGTGCGCGCCGTGTCATCGAGCCCGGTTCGCGGAAGATCAGGCGCTGCCCGTCCAGTTCCTCCAACTCGATCTGCTGGCGCCCGCCCCAGGGGTGGTCGCGATGCACGAAGATGATCACTTCATGGCTGCCGAGTTGGACAAGATCGAGACGCGGATCATCATAGTCGCGGCCGATGATGGCGACGTCGACCTCGTAGTTCAGCAATTTGTTATAGATGACATCGGAATTACCGCTCTCGAGGAAGACCTGCATCAGCGGGTATTTCGCGTGGAAGGCACTGAGCAGTTCCATGACAAAGAACGGGCCAACGGTGCCGACGCGCAGCTTGCCCGATATCTGGTTGCCCTCGGCCTGCAGAATGCCGACCGCCTGCTCCTCCAGCGAGAAGATCTGGCGGGCAACGATAAGCAGCGCTTCGCCTGCGTCGGTGAGCTTGAGGCCGCGCGGCGAACGCAGGAAAAGCTGAACGTCGTATGTTTCCTCCAGCGCCTTCACTTGCGTCGTCACCGTCGGCTGACCGACACACAGCAGATCGGCCGCCTTGGTGAAACTCAGTTCGCGTCCCACCGCATAAAATGAACGCAGCTGGCTGAAATTGACGAAATGCAGCTTGTTAGAGCCACTCAACCCGTTTCTCCTCCCTGCGGAACGCTTGCGCCAACCGCATGATCCCTTCGGCTATTTCCGACCGCTCCTCCAGCAGATCGCATAGGACCGTGTAGTGGTTTTTGTCCCTCAGCGAAACCAGTTCGGCATGCTGGCCGGCTGCACGCCAATGTTCGACGAACTGTCGCGACTGCCCCGCAAAGTCCGATGTTTCGGCGGCCCCGACAAAGGCCGTCAACGGGCAAGCCATCGGCCGGCGGCGTATCGGGCTGAGTTTTGCGGCTCGCTCCTGATCCAGCTCCAGAGCCGCATTGAGCGACGTTTCCACCAGAGGCTCGAGATCGAAGATGCCGCTGATCGGCGCACAGGCCGCGAGCGCCACATTCGCGGCGTGGCTCGTCATTGCCAGCATCGCGGCGAGATGCCCTCCCGCCGAATGGCCAGTCGCGATCCAGAACGGCGGCGGCGGCCGGAGCGCTTCCAGGACCATTGGCAGGCAGCCGCGGACGCTTTCGACGATCTCCGCGACGCCGGCAGCCGGCGCAAGCGGGTAGTTGAGCAGCGCCACCGAGAAACCACGCGGCACGAGCGCCGCCGCGACGAACGAATAGCGATCCTTGTCGAGGCTCTGCCAATAGCCGCCGTGAACAAAGACGACCAGCGGCGCGCCGTCACTTCCTGGAAACAAGTCGAAGATCTGGCGAGGATGCGCGCCATAGGGCACGTCGCGGCGGCATGGAAAGGAAGCGCGCGCTGCGGCGCTCGCCTCGTCGAACCGGCGATAAACATGCTCGCGCTCCGGATAACGGTCGCGGAAGACATAGCCGGCTTCATTGGCAAGCCCCATGCCGCTCACTCGAAGTGGACGACACTGCGAACAGTTTCTCCCGCCCGCATCAGGTCGAAGCCGCGATTGACCTCATCGAGCGCAAGCGTGTGGGTGATCTGCCGGTCCAGATCCAGCCGACCCTCCATATAGAAGTCGATCAGGCGGCCGAGCCCGCTGCGCCCCTTGACGCCGCCGAAATAGCTGCCGCGGATGCTCCTCCCGTAACGGACACCGACCGGCGGAAAGCCCAGTTCCGTACCTGGAGGCTCGACACCGAGCAGCACCGCCGTACCCCAGGCAGGCTGGCAGCAGTCGAAAGCTTGGCGCATGACCGGGACAATGCCGGTGCATTCGAAAGCCACGTCGACGCCGCCGTCCGTCAAGTCGCGGATCGCCTGCACGACCTTTGCGCCTTCGCGGCCGGCATTGACGAAGTCGGTCATGCCGTAGGCTCGGGCAAGCGCGTTCTTGCGATCGGTGACATCAATGCCGATGATAGTCTTGGCGCCCGCCAACCGCGCACCCTGCACGACATTGATGCCGATGCCGCCCAGGCCGAAAACGGCGACGGCGTCGTCTTCGCGAATTTCGGCCAGCGCGGCGCCCACGCCGGTAGTGACGCCACAGCCGAACAGGCAGACTTTATCAAGCGGGGCATCCGGCCGTATTTTGGCCAGTGCGATCTCCGGGACAACCGTATAACGAGACAGTGTCGATGTTCCCATGAAATGATGCACGGGCTGGGTCTCGAATGCGAAACGCGACGTGCCATTCGGCATCACGCCTCTGTCGCGCGTCGGCTTGATCGTCCAGCAGAGATTGGTGCGGCCGCTGCGGCACATCCGGCAATGCATGCACTCGGGACCGTAGAGCGGGATAACGTGATCGCCGGGTTTCAGGTCGTAAACCCCCTCGCCCACCTCGAGCACGCGACCCGCGCCCTCATGGCCCGGGATCAATGGATAGACACAGGTCGCGTTGACGCCTTCCAGCGCGGTCAGATCGGTATGGCAAAGGCCGGAAGCGACAATCTCGACCAGTGCTTCACCATGGCCGGGCGGCGCCACCTGGACCTCTTCGACGGCCAGTGGCTTGTTCGGCTCGAAACAGATCGCGGCGACAGAGCGGATCACAATGCCAGCCTTTCAGGCTGAGCTGCGCCAAATGCCGCAAACCCCTTCCCTGCGAGTTCGGCAGGATTCAGTCGGCCGCCGGTCCTGATCGTCTCGCGAGCGATGCGGATGTCGCGTCCGCAGGCGACGCCGATAGCGCCGACAAGACGCTCCGCATCGGCAAAGTAGGCGAGATAGGTGCGGTCGCCCGGCCTGCCGCGCTCATAGGCGGGTTCCCGATCGCCTGGTATTCCCGCAATCTGGATGTTCAGGTCGTATTGGTCGGTCCAGAACCACGGCACCTCGTCATATGACGCCGGGGTGCCGCAGATCTGTGCGGCGACGATGCCGCCCTGGTCTTCGGCGTTCTTCCAGGATTCGAGCCTCCAGCGCCTACCGAACAGACGATTCTCATGCGAGGCGACGTCCCCGGCGGCGAAGATATCGGGATCGCTGGTCTGGCCGAACTCGTTGACCACGATGCCGTTGTCGACGTCGAGCCCGGCATCGCGGGCGAGCTGATCGTTCGGTGTTCCACCGATGCCGACGAGCACGACGTCGGCCTCGATCTGGGTGCCATCGTTCAGTCGGAGCAATGTCTTGCCGCCCAACGGCTCGGAAGCAGCGACCTGCCTGCCGCAGAGAATCCTGACGCCCGCCTGCCGATGAACGCCCGCCAGCCATTGCGACATATAAGGCGGGAGCAGCCTGCTCAGCGGACGATCCGCTGTTTCCAGCACCGTCACGGTCGCACCGCGCTTCACTGCGCTCGCCGCGACTTCCAAACCGATGAGCCCTGCCCCCACCAGCACCACCGAAGAGCCGGGCAGGATGCGGTCGCGCAAGTCGAGCGCGTCCTGAAACGAGCGGAGATAGGCGACCCGGTCCGCGA
Source organism: Mesorhizobium sp. B2-6-1 (assembly GCF_006440475.1). Classification (NCBI taxonomy): domain Bacteria; kingdom Pseudomonadati; phylum Pseudomonadota; class Alphaproteobacteria; order Hyphomicrobiales; family Phyllobacteriaceae; genus Mesorhizobium; species Mesorhizobium sp. B2-6-1. The sequence goes on along the minus strand of NZ_VFUH01000010.1, from coordinate 190,222 downwards.
CCGGCTCCAGCGATTCGATGCGGCGCGGCGAGAGCCCGGTCGCGAGCACCAGCTTGCGGTACGACAGCCCGCTGCCATCGGCCAGCATCACCGCCTTGGCCTGCCGGTCGATGCTGGTCGCCTCGGCACCGAGATGAAACCTGACACCGAGCTCGCTCCAGCGAGCCGGCGGCAGAAGATAGGCGTTCGCCGGAACCTCGGCCGCGGTCAGCACGCTCTTCGATAGCGGCGGGCGCTCATATGGCAACTCGTGTTCGATCCCGATCACATCGATCGGGCCAACGAAGCCACCGTGCCGCAGCCGCTCGGCGGTACGACCGCCGCCATGTCCTGCGCCGACGATCACCACGCCGGCCGTTCGTCCCAAACCAGCCACGGCCGATCAAGCCTCCTGGCCGGCTGGTGCGGCGCCGGGACGATCGTTCTTCAGCACTTCGCGGATTATCTCGCGATGCACCTGGATGTATCCCTTGCTGACGCATTGCAGATGCGGCGAAACCTCACTGTGAAGGTCGCCGAGCGCATGGAACGGCACGGACGAGGCCAAGTGGTGCTCGGCGTGGAACGGCATGTTCCAATAGAGCATCCGCAGGACCGGATTCGCCAGGGTGGTGCGGGTGTTGGCGAGCAGGTTAGGGCTTTCTTCCGCACCGGTATGCTCGGCCATGCGTATGGCGCGCAGCACCGGTTCGCCCATGATGCGCGGTAGCAGCCAGTAGACCAACGCGATCGTGCTTCCGTAGTAGATCGAGAAGACAGCGACGACGACGTAAGCCAAGACCAGCAGCCGGATCTCCAACATCACCTGCTTCCAGACGGATTCCGGCAGGAATTCGCGCTCTTCTTCGGTGAAGCGCCCGATCGAGCCACGCCATAGGGTACCGGCGAGCTTGGGCCAGAAGGACAGGCCGAGTATCTGCCCGAAATAGTCGCGCAGCGAGGTGGGGAACGGCACGATATCGGGATCGTGGTCCTCGTGCTGGGTGTAGGTATGGTGCGCGGCATGGCGGTATTTGAAATACAGAAAGGGCCGGAAGGTGAACGCGGCGACGGCGAAGCCAATGAGGTGATTGATCCAGCGCGAGTGAAAGGCCGTGCCGTGCGAGCATTCGTGCAGCGGTGCAAACAACAGCACGATAACGACGCCGTAGACGAACATCGCCGGTATCTGGAGCCATGGCGTGCCTGACGACAGATAGACGGCGAGAGCGCCAAGCACCAACGCGCTGATGTGCACCGCGAGCCGGACAAGGCCCGGTCCGTTGGTGCGCGTGCGAAGCCTTTTCAGCTTGTCACGCGAAATGATCTCGGGTCCCGTCAGCGGCCAAATCTTGCTGCCGATGCCGCCGATGCCCGCATAGCTGGCAGAATTATCGCCCTGCATGCCGATCCTCCTTCAAATTAATCGTTATCGAGGAGACCTACCGACCCGGATGGGAAATAGAAAATTCATTGTTTCCATACCGTTATCGATCCTGCGTTCAGGCGACGAAACAATGAGCTATCGCCTCGGCCGAGAATTCCTTGCGCTGGAAATGCCCGGTTATCCGACCACGGCTCATGACCAGGATACGGTCGCAAGCGTCCATCATTTCCTGCAGCTCCGTGGTGAGCAGCAGCACCGCTTTGCCTTCATCGGCAAGGCCCTGGATCGCACGCCAGATCTCGAATTTCGCGCCGACATCGACACCCCGCGTCGGATCTTCGGCGATTACGATATCGCCGCCGCGCGCAATCCATTTGCCGATGACGATCTTCTGCTGGTTTCCGCCCGAGAGCTGGGAAGCGGGCTGCGACAGGCCGCTGGCCTTGATAGCAAGCTTGCGCACCAGGTCATTGGCTGATGCATTTTTCCGTCGGCGCTTGAGAAAGCTGCGGCGGCCAAAGCTGCGCAGGACCGTCAGCCCGAGATTGTCGCCGACGCTCATCGGCAGGACCAGCCCCTCACCCTTGCGGTCGGCCGGCATGAAGGCGATGCCGGAAACGATTGCATCGCGCGGTGAGCGAAACGCCACGCTCTTGCCGTGCACAAGAATTTCCCCGCGGTCGATCGATGAGGCGCCGAAGATCGCACGCGCGACGGCTTCACGCTGGCAGCCAAGCAGGCCGGCGATGCCGACGACCTCGCCGGCACGCACCTCAAGGGATATGTCGTCAAACACCCCGGCCTTGCCGATCGCCTTGGTCTCCAGGGCGACGGAACCTTGCCGGCGCTCCTTGTAAGCGCTCTGGCCCGGCTTGTGCTCGCGCCCAACCATCAGAGAGACGAGCGCCGTCTCGTCGAGGTCGGCAACGTCGCGCGTGCCAACGACACGGCCGTCGCGCAGCACGGTCACGCGATCGGCTATGTCCAGCACCTCGCCGAGCCGATGCGAGACATAGACTATGCCGAGGCCACTTGCCTTCAGCTTGCGGATGACGGCAAGCAGGTGACCCACCTGATCATCGTTCAACGAAGCGGTCGGCTCATCGAAAACCAGCACTTTCGGCCGGCTTGCCAGCGCACGGCAGATCTCGACGATCTGCTGCTCGTTCAGACTGAGTTCGCCGACCGGACGCGAGGGATCGAGGCTGACATGGATTTCGTCGAGGAGTTCCCGCGCCATGCAGTTGAGCGCCGCCCGGTTGTTGCGGCCGAGGCGGGCCGCGGGCTCGCGGCCGAGGAAGATGTTCTGGGCGACGCTGAGGTTCGGGCACAGCACCAGTTCCTGGTGGACCAGAGACAGTCGGTTCGCCAACGCGACCGTCGGATCGCTTAACACGACCGGCTGGCCATCGATGCGGATCTCCCCGCTGTCCGGCGCGATCAGGCCGTTCATGACCGACAGCAGCGTCGACTTGCCCGCGCCGTTCTCGCCAACCAGTGCATGCACCTCCCCGGCCTTCAGGTCGAAGGTGACGTCGGCCAGCGCGACCACGCCGGGAAACGTTTTGCGGATCGACTGGACCTCGAGCAGCGGGGTATCCATCGCTGTCATCCCGAATGGTATTGGTTGAGCAGGGCGCGATGACGATCCATGTCGCCACGCAAATTCTGATAAATCGAGGACCAGACCTCGAAGAAATCCTGGTAGCGCTCGTGCAGCTTCGGATCCGGGTCGATTGTCTCCTTGATACGCACGATGCTTTCGAGGGGCTCGATCGGCGACTTGTATATGCCAGCCGCAACGCCCGCGAGGATGGCGTCGCCGATGGGCGCTGCTTCGCCGATGTCCGGCACCTTGAGCGGCAGATTCACGACGCTGGCGGTGATCTGGTTCCAGAAACGGCTCTTGGTCGGGCCGCCGTTCAGGATCAGCCCATCGACATTCACGCCGGCCTGATTGGCGATACGCACGTTCGAGTACAGGTCGAATGCAACGCCTTCGATAAGCGACCGAATGAAATGCGCGCGCGTCGTCGTCGGGCGCACGCCGAAGAAGACACCCGCGGCGCTGCTGTTCCAGTTCGGCGACAGCGTATTGCCGAGATACGGCAAATAGAGCAGACCGTCGGAACAGGCGGGCACATGCTTGGCCTGCTCTGTGAAAAGATCGAAGACATTGTGACCCATGCGCTCGGCCAGCCGGAACTCGGAATCCCCGAACTGGTCGCGAAACCATTTCAGCGATGCGCCGGTGAAGGCCATCGGCCCGTCGAACATGGTCAGGCCGGGCAGTACGTGCGGCCATTTCAAGATGCGATATTCGTGGACGTCCTGCTCGGTCGGGATCATGATGCCGAGGTTCGAGCCAGTGCCCATCGAATAATAGGCCTCGCCGGCCTTGGTTACACCAACGCCCAGTGCCGCCGAGCTGATGTCGGTGCCGCCGGCCGCCACGATGGTGCCGGGGCGCAGTCCGGTCTCTTCCGCCGCCTGCCTGGTGACTTCGCCCACCACCTCGTGAGACTGGTATAGGCGTGGGAATTTCTCCAGTGGGATGCCGATCGCCGTAGCAATGGATTCGTTCCAACGCTCCTTCTGGTACTCGTACGCATAGGCCAGGCCGGCGTCACCGGTGTTCATCGTGAAGTTGCCGCACATGCGGTAGGTGCAGTAGCCGGATGGCGACAGGAACTTGTGCGTTGCGTTGAAGATGTGGGGCTCGTGTTTCTTGATCCACAACGCCTTGGGATCGATGAACCATGGGGCGACGCGGTTACCGTTGTTCTTGTTGATGGTCGCCTCGCCGACGCTGCGGCGAATATCCTCGCATTCTTCTTCCGAGCGGGAATCCATCCATATCATCGCCGGACGCAGCGGCTTGCCCTGATCGCTGACCGGCAACGTGACGCCGACCAGGCCAGACAGCGCGATCGCCGCGATGTCGTCGGAAAACCGGCCCTGCTCCAGGCACTGCCTGACGGCTGATACGACCGCCCCCCAATAGTTCGAGGCTTCCTGTTCCGCCCATCCGGGGAACGGATGGAACAACGGATGCTCCTGCGAGCCGAACGCCACCACCTTTCCCGTGTTGGTATCGAGGATCGCCGCCTTGACGTTGGTCGTGCCGATGTCGATGCCGAGCGTTAGATGTCCGCCCATGAAATGCCTCTCCCCATTATGGATGTGTCTTCTTGCGGCTCATCTTCGACAGGCCGACCGATGCGATGAGTGCGATGCCGACCGCCAGGTTCTGATACCAGGTGCCGACGCCCCAGATCGCCAGCAGGTTCAAGCCGGCGGCAAAGGCAACGCTGCCGAGCAACGTGCGCCATGGCGACCCGACGCCCCCTGAAAGCGCTGTTCCACCGATGACGGCGATGGCGATGGCCGTCAGTTCGTAGCCTGCCGCAAGCGGTGCGTCGACCGACTTCAGCCGCGCCGTAAAGACGACGCCGGCAATGGCGGCGCAGAGCCCGCTGATGACGTAGGCCAGCAGTACGTAGCGATCCGTCTTGATGCCGGCATAGAGTGCCGCTTTCTCGTTGCCGCCGATGGCGTAGAGGCGAGCGCCGCGCACAGTTCCGTTGACGAAGGCGATGAGCGCCAAGAGCACCGCGAGGAAGATCAGGAAGCTCACCGGCATACCGAGGATCTTGCTGTCGCCGATCCAGCCATAGAATGGCGCCTTGAGGTAATAGGGATGGCCGTTGGTGAGCACGTAGTTGAAGCCGCGCAGCGCGGTCAACGAGACCAGCGTCATGATGAAGGACGTAACCTTCAAGTAGGCAACGCCGACGCCGTTGATAGCGCCGGCGATGATGCCAGTCGCAAGCGCGATCAGAATCACCGGCACGATCGGCCCCGCATAGGTGTTGCCGCGCACCAACCAGCGGCTGCCCAGCATCGGCCCGATCTCCGCCATCACGACCACGCCGACAATGATCGAAAAGATCATCAGCGCCGCCACGGAGAGGTCGATGCGGCCGGTGAGCAGCACCACCGTCATTCCGAGCGACAGCAGTCCGATGACGGCCACGTTGCGCATCAGGTTTTCGAGATTCAGCGCGGTCAAATAGTATTCAGAGGTCAGCGCGCCGACCAGGAAGATAACAGCGATCAACCAAACGATCGGGTCGCGGAGCAGACCCTGCGGAAATGGGGCTGCACGGGACGACGACGGACCGGACAGTTCAATGGCACTCATTTCGCGATCCCCCGCTGCCGCATGCCGGGCAAGACCACCGCCAGGATGACCGCCGCGGTTACCACCTGCTGCAGGTATATGCTGACGCCAAACTGGTTGAGGAGGTTGTTGACGATACCGATGATGAGGGCGGCAACCAAAGTGCCCGCGATGGAACCTGAACCGCCGGCGAGTGCCGCGCCGCCCAATACCGTCACCGCCAGCACCGAAAGCTCCATGCCTTCAAGCCCGGCAGGATTGATGTAGGACAGCCGTGCGCTCTCCAGCATGCCGGCGAGCGCGGCACAGGCGCCCGAGATAATGAAGACAGTGGTGCGTACGCCTACGACATTGATGCCTGACAGCGCGGCGGCCCTGACGTTCCCGCCGGTGGCGTAGAGTTCGCGACCGAAGATCGAATACTTGGTCAGCGCGATCGCGGCGACGCCGAGAACGACAAGCAGCACGACCGGGACCGGAATGCCGGCGATATTGCCACGGCCAAACCAGAGGTAAGCACTAATGGCTTCGGGATAGAGCGCCTGCCCGCCGGACGCTATGTTGGCGAGCGCGCGACTTATCCCCAGCATGCCAAGCGTAGCGATCAGCGACGGAATGCCCAAGACGGCGACAAGCACGCCGTTCATCAAGCCGACGACCAGCCCGGTGAGAAGCGTAGCGCCGATGACCAGCACCGCCGATCCGGTCGGAATCAGCAGCCCTCCCACGACACAAGAGAGGATGGCCGCGCCGGCGACGGAAAGGTCGATCTCGCCGGTAATGACGACCAGCGTCATGCCATAGGCCATGATGCCGATCGCGGCCACAGCCAGCAGGATCACGTGGATATTGGCAAGGGAAAGAAAGGACGGCGCGATCACCTGCCCGAGGATGACGAGAGCTGCCAGCACCGCCACCCGGCTTATCGCTCCGATGCTCAGATGCCGACAAGCATCGGAAGGCCGTGCCGGCAACGCGGGCTCGACCACTTTTGTCTCAAGAGTATTCATCGTCATGACGCACTCGCCTGCCTTGGATCAGCAACCGCCGCCCCTCCCGCGAGAGGGCCGGCGGTCGTCCTGGGAGCGGATATCAGCCCGAGACCTCCGGGCCATATGCATAGGGCCATTCGTCGGGCGTCAGCGTCTCGATACCTTCGATGTTCATCTTTTCCTTGGTGATCATCGGCAGGTTCGGCGTCATGATAAGCTTGGGCGGCGCTTCGTTGAGGCTCGCCTTGGCGCCGATGTGCATGACGACGGCGCGGATGCCGATGTCGCCGATCAAGGGCGTGTAGGGCGATACCATGTCGATATTGCCGGCCTTGATCTCCTTCAACACCTCGCGGGCGTCGTCGTTGGCGAGTATCATGATCTTCTTGCCGCCCGGCGCGCTGTTCAGCCGGTTGGCTTCGCGGATCGCGTCGAGCGCACCCATGGCCTCCTCGCCGCCGGTGTTGAACGACACCGAGATGTCCTTAAAGGCCTGGAGGGCATCCGCTGTCGATTTGAACGCCAGCGTGCGCTGGCTGTTGGTGTGGTAGTTGGCCAGCACCTTGTAGCCGGCCGTGTTGCCGATCGCTTCGAGGAAAGCACCGGTACGGATCGAGTCCGCGGTGCTGCCGAGATCCTTGCGATTGAATATGATATTGCCGTCCGGAGCAGCATGCTTGAGGTAAAGGCCCTGCTGGAGACCGTTTGCATAGAAGTTGCCCAGAACCTCAGAGCTGATCTGCTCGGACGAGGTGCGGCGGTCGAGGCTGACGACCGGAATGCCCGCGGCGATGGCACGGTCCACGGGCGGGCCCATCGGCGCTTCACGGTTCGGCCACAGCACGATGCCATCATATTGCTTGGCGATCCACGTATCGATCACCTGACCCATCTTGTTGTCGTCGAACTCGGCGTCGATCACCTCCAGTTCGATATTCGGATGGCGCTTGGCTTCCCAGGCGGCGGTGTCGGCGAGGCTGATCAGCCAGGGATGGTTGAAGCCATGGAAGACGAGGCCGATGCGATATTTCTTGCTGGCGTCCAGCACCGGACCTTCAGGCAGCGGCAGATAATCCGTGAAAGGCGCCTTGATCTGCAGCTTGCTGTAAGGGCCGACGAAGCTGGCGCCCATGCCCGGCTTCCAGACGAATCCGCCGGCGAGGTCCCCGACCGGATAGACGTCGAGATAGTCCCGGAAACCGTCCTTTTCGAACAGCGCACTGACGTCGGCATTCGATATGCCCGCCTTGGCTTCGTCGGAGTATTTCTTGATCAGGCCATTGAGAACGGCGTGGACGGAGTCTTCGGCGAAGGCCGGAACTGTCGTCAGCGGTGCAGCAGCGAGAACGGAAAGCGCCGCGGCTGTCTTCAGCAGATGGCGACGTGATAATTTCAGCATTTTAGGTCTCCTCCCATATTTTGGTTTCAGCCCGGGATATGTCCCGACAAGTTCAAGTCACTCCTCCTTCCACCAGGATGTGGACGTAGCCGTCCGACACCTTGGTTTCGTAGGTCTTCAGCCGCTCGGTGACGGGCGGTGAAAGCGGTGTGCCGGTGGGGATGTGGAACAGTCCCTGATGCAAAGGACACTCCACCGTCTGGCCGTCGATATAGCCTTCCGAAAGGAAGGCGTGGGCGTGCGTGCAAATGCCTGAAGTGGCGTAGAACTTGCCGGCAAGATTAAAAATGGCGATACATACCCCCTGGTGCTCGATGCGCGTCGCATCGTCGACGGAAAGACTGTCGGCACGGATCGCCTGGATCCACTGCCTGCTTTCTGGATTAGTCTGCGCGTCCATGCGCCTCCCCATATCCGTTTTGTTTCGTTTATTTTCGTTCTCTTTCCTTCGCTCGCAAATTCATTGTGGGAATAGAGATATCGATGAACCCCATGCCGAGTGATCGACCACAGGCAAGCAATCGCCGAAAATACAGCTGCATGGCAGCCGGACGCGGCGATATGTCAGGCACGGAGATCTATCGGAGAATTCGAACCGGTCGTGCCCGAGACGATGCGCCAAGCGCCAATCTGGTGATCAGAAATGGCCCTCACGGTCCATTGCGATGCCTCGCGCGCCAATTTGCTGTCCGGGATCTTGATCCTGGAAATCACGTTACCATTCATTATTCTGCTCCATCAATTCTCGAGAACGGCCTGGGGCGTATTCCGAAAGCTGATGGCCATTCGGTTGTAGCTGTTCATCAGGCTGATCGCGATCGTCAGGTCGACGAGCTGCTTTTCATCGAAGACGGCACGCACGGCTTCATAGGCGGCGTCCGGAACCCCGGTCTGTGCAACATTGGTCACGCTCTCGGCCCAGCGAAGCGCGGCGCGCTCTCTCTCGCTGAACAGGCTGCCGCCTTCCTGCCAGGCTTGCACCAGCGCGATCTTCTCGATCTTCACGCCCTTCTTGACGAGGTCACGCGTGTGCATGTCAAGGCAATAGGCGCAGTTGTTGATCTGGGAGACCCGCAGATAGACGAGCTCGACCAGTTCGGCAGGCAAGCCGCTCTGGAGAACATAGCCGTAGACGGTGCCGAGCGCCTTGGCGCCGCTCGGGGCGATCTGGTTGTAGTCGAGCCTCTTGGCCATCGTTCCGATCCGTTCAATTGAGGGGAGTAGTGAGGGCCTTGTCGTCGGAATCGACGACGAAGACCGCAAGCAGCTTCGCTGGCCTGGTCTTGCTGGCGTTGCGGCTGACCGAATGGGTTGCGTTGGGCAGCTCCGACCAACTCTCGCCCGCTTTGTAGATGCGGGTCTCGCCATCGTTCACCTTGGACTCGATCTCGCCCGAGACGACATAGGCGAAGATAAAGGCGGACCTGGCATGCCGGTGCGGCTGCGAAGCGGCGCCCGGCGCATAATCGACCTCGACGACGACCATCGATTTGCCGGGGATGTTGGGGATCACCTGCTCGAACTTCGGCGTGACCGTCTCCGATTGGTCGTCGCGCGCCCAGGCCGGCCCGACGATGGCAATCGCGGCGCAGGCGGCGGTGAAAATGGCACGAATTCGCATTGGCATCTCCTTGCCCGTCTAGATGCCGGCGAATCGGGCCAGGAAAAAGCACCAAGAACGCAAAAAAAATCGTGTACTGAGGCTTCATGAGCAAGCCGCTGGACCTGGATTTGGATCGCGCCGCCAAGACTTCCCTTGCGGAGCAAATTCGCAAGGGCGTGGCCGTCGCAATCGAGGAAGGCGCGCTGGAACCAGGCGCACGGTTGCCCTCATGGCAGGACCTGGCAGCACAGCTGGGCGTCGCGCGCGGCACCGTCCGGACCGCCTATGAGAAGCTCGCGGCCGCCCAGTTGATCGAGGCAACGCCAGCTGAGGGAACGCGCGTCGCACAGCGCCCCCGCACCGTCGCGAAATCCGAGCCGGTGCCGGATGAAGGCTCCTTCATGCGGATTTATCAGGAGATGACACAGGGTCCCCGGATCTTCCAGATGGGCATCCCCGCAAGCGATATCTTCCCCGCCACCTTGTTCGCGCGGATACGCGCGCACGCCATCCGCGCCGAAGCCGCTGCCGCCGCCCTCTACCCCGATCCTCGCGGCGAACTCGAGTTGAGGCGGGAAATCGCTGGCTACCTCGCCGTAGCACGGGGCATCATCTGTCTGCCGTCGCAGGTCATTATCACTGGAGGTTTCGGTGCGGGGCTCGGCCTGGCGCTATCCGTTCTGAAGCTGGCGGGGGAGACCGCCTGGATCGAGGAGCCCAGTTTCCCATGGACCCGAAAGGGGCTCGAACTCGCCGGTTTGTCTCTCGCTCCGGTCCCGGTCGATTGCAACGGCATCGATCTCGATGACGCACTGTGCCAGCATCCGACCGCGAAGCTTGCCCTGGTCACACCGGGTCAACATGCGCCGCTCGGCTCGACCTTGTCGCTCGAGCGGCGCCTGCGCCTGCTCGAATGGGCAGCTTCGACCCAGGCCTGGGTGATCGAAGACGATTATCTGAGCGAGCTTCAGCTGACCGGCAGGGCCGCGCCGGCGCTCGCGTCGCTCGACCGCGACGGGCGCGTCATTCACATCGGGTCCTTCAGCAAGACAATCAGCCCGACCCTTCGGCTGGGTTTCGCAATCGTGCCGGCCAGCCTCGTATGCGCTTTCGCTGAAGTCGCGGCGTGCTTAGCGCCCGCCCCGGGGCCGGCAGTGCAGCTCGCGACCGCCGAATTCATGCGGGAGGGCCACTATATTCGCCATCTCCGCCGCACGAAGCGGGCCTATGTCGCAAGGCGCGCGACGTTGCTCGAGCAGCTTTGGGCGAATGTGAATGCTGACCAGATTGCAACGCCGGGCCTGGCCGTGCTGCTGAAGCTGCCGAGGGAAATATCGGACATTGCCGTGGCGCGCGAGGTTTCGGCCTTCGGGATGTCGCCCGCACCGCTCTCCGCGTGGTATGCGTCGCCCGCAACTGCCGAATCCGGCCTCTTGCTCGGGGTCGCCACCACGCCGGGCAAGAACCTGGCAAAATCCTGTGATCGGCTCTTCGAGGCGATTAGGCGGATCGACGGCGGACAGCCGATTTGAGACTGCTCTAAGTAAGACGTTGCTAGGCAGCGACACTCGTTGAAACAAGCGACCACTGAACGAGGCCGTCTATGGTAACGCGAATCTTCGCCGGCAGCGCCTTTGTCTGCGGCCACAGGACGCTGATCGGCAGTTCGCCGCCTGACAGGCCCTCCAGGACAATCTGAAGGGCCCCGTCTTGAAGATCGCCTTCCACCATCCATGACGGAAGTTGCGTCAGACCGTGTCCTGCCTTAGCGGCCATTAGCACCGTCTCGAAATCCTGCAGTTCATGCTTGACGGGGACGGCCTGCCGCGCTGTCGAGCCGTCGGGTTGCTTCATCAGCCAGGCGATGCGGTTGCCTTGCCGTCGTCCGACGATGCAATCGTGTCCGGCAAGATCGCTCCAGGATCGCGGAACGCCCCGCCGTGCGAGATAGCCAGGTGCTCCGACTATCACCGTCTGCTGGACCCCAATCTGTCGCGCGACGAGGTCGGTCGAATCCTCAAGATTGCCGATACGCACGGCGAGGTCGATGTTTTCGCCGATCAGGTCGACCCGCCGGTCGGTGAAGCTGACATTGAGGTTCAGCGCTGGATAGCGTTTCGCAACCCCTAACAGTACGGGCATGACGTGCAGTCGACCGAACGCCGTCGGGAGATCGATGCGGACTTCGCCGCCAGGCGTGTCCCGCGCGAGCGCGAGGGCGCTCTCGCCACGCTCAAGTTCGTCGAGTGCCGCGACGCAGTGCTCCAGCCAGGCCTCTCCGGCAGGCGTCAAGGTCAGGCGGCGGGTCGTCCGGTGGAGCAGCTTGGAGCCCAAGCGCGCCTCCAGACGCGACACCGCCCGGCCGATCGCGGACTTGGCCATGCCCATTTCCGCCGCAACCGCGGTGAAACTACCGAGCCGAATAACGGCTACGAATTCGGCGATGCCATCGAAACGCGAGTTCATCCGCCTATTGTAGCTTCAGACGCAATAGTGAGTCCACCAGGCCGGCACTAATCTGCTGAGGAGTATCCCTTTATATCTTCTGGAGCTTTAATTCTCCACAGGAGCCGCCCCATGCCCTCTCTATTCGATTCCTTCGATCTAGGTCCCGTCCACCTCACGAGCCGCATCGTCATGCCGCCGATGACGCGCACCCGCACCTCCGAGGGTGCTCTTCCGACAGATGGCGACCTCCCGAACGAACTGACCGTCAAATATTACGGTCAGCGAGCTAGCGCCGGCCTGATCATCTCCGAAGTCAACGACGTGGATCAGTCCAGCCACGGCTACGCGCGGATTCCCGGGATTCACTCCGAAGCCCAGAAGCAGGCCTGGCGCCCGGTGACCGAAGAGGTTCATCGTCAGGGCGGCACCATCTTCATGCAGCTGTGGCATGTCGGCCGACTGGCGCATTCCTCGCTTCTGCCGAACGGCCAGGCGCCAGTGGGCGTGACCGCGGAACAGGCCGTCGGCTCAGAGGTGTTCGCCCATGGCCCGGACGGCCGGTTGCGCTTCATGGCGGCAGAGACGCCGAGGCCGCTCAGCACCGAGGAAGTGACGGCCATGGTGGGAACCTTCGCCAAAGCCGCCGCCAATGCGCGGGAGGTCGGGTTTGACGGCATCGAGATCCATGCCGCCAACGGCTATCTGATCGAGCAGTTCATGAACTCGGTGCTCAACACCCGTACCGACCGCTACGGCGGCGGCAGCATGGAAGATCGTGCGCGCTTCCTGATGGAAGTCGTCGACGCGGTCGTGGCGGAATTCGGCGCGGGACGCGTGGGGGTTCGCCTCTCACCGTTCGGCAAATATGGTTCAATGCCCGCTGATCCGCTCGTCGAGGAGACGTTCCTGTACATCGTCGAGCAGCTCGGGCGCCGTGGCGTGGCCTATGTCCATCTGCTCTACGAACTGCTGCCCGACGGCAACATGGAATCGGCCACATTCGAGGCGCGCCATCTCGACCACGACATGCTCGCCAAGGCGCGAGCGTCGTTCCCCGGCGCGTTCATCTGGTGCGGCGGCTTCAATGACGTCGAGCGCGCCCAGGCAGCGCTCGATACCGGGCTGGTGGACCTGATTGCCTTCGGCAGGCCGTATATCGCGAACCCGGATCTCGTCGAGCGTCTTCGGAGCGGCTGGCCATTGGCCGTAGCGGACCGGTCCGTCTATTACACCCGCAATGGCGAGGTGGGGTACACGGACTTCCCCACCTATTCGAAGAATGGCGCCGCAAGCAGGGCCGCCTGACACGACGATAGGCCGAGCAGGAGTCCGGCGCAGCGCCACGCACTCCTGCCGGTCGAGACGACCTCCATAGGTTCCGGCGGAGTCGCCCTGTGCCCGCGCAGATCCTGGATCTGGGTGCGCCTGACCGCCCTTCTTTCACGACAGGTAGAGACATCATGACAAAGCGAACATTTCTCGTCACCGGCGCCAGCAAGGGCATCGGCCGCGCGCTCTCGGCGCGGCTCGCCGCCGACGGTCATCACGTTGTCGGCATCGCTCGTGGCGATGATCCAGCGGACGAGCTTGGCGTGAAGGCCATCGCGAAATGGAAGAGCAGCCCGCCTCGAGGCCATTGGCAGGAGGCGGGCGTGAGGATTAAATATTCGCTTGTGCTAATATAAAAATGACGTAACGTAATGTCCGGCATCTTGAGGATGCGCAACCGTGGGGGAGTACGATGAGAGTTGCTATATTTTGCGCGGCTATCATGATCGCTGCGACTGGTGGCACCATTGCCAAGGAAAAGAAAGTGGTGGTCGGTGATGCTGCGGCCCTGTGCTCTACGAAGCATTCGACCAAGAAGCAGGTGAGAGATCTGGACTGCGGTTTGACTGGCACAGCCAAAATGCCGGATGGAGCAACCCCGGAAAAGCCGCGCCTCGGATACGACACCGATCCGTGGATGGTCATTGGCTTTTAAAGCTGGCTGCAGATAGCCGCCAACTTGCGGCGTGGCCGATGGTCGCCAGGTACTTGGAATGACACTCGTATCAAATTCCAGTACAACCAAACGAATTACCGCAATCCACCAGCAATCCCCAATTGCCGTGAGCCCATCGGGCGCTTGGCGAATTGGGACGATGGTTTCGCACGACTACCTGCCGACAAAGTAGCTATCTGCGTGCCGATTGTTGCTGATTATCTATGGAATGTTTTACTTTTGTTTTCAGCACGTTACGTCGCGGGTTTCGGCGACGTTTGAGTGGGGGTCAGTAATGATCCGGTGGTGGGCCGAACTCGACGATCCTGCCACGATGCATGACAGGGAACCGCTCGCCAAAATGGGCGACGACGGCAACATGGCATGGTGCACCGGCTTGCATACGATCTGAGGCATCACGTTTGCACTCACAAAAAGCTTGATCTCGGCCCTGCGATATTCATGGATGAGGCGTAGGTGTAATAGTTGTGGTAAGGGAATGACGCTTTCTTTTCATGGAGATTGCGATGAGGGAGAGAACAATTGAAAGCGGCCTCAGCCCGCAAATGCAGGAGGCCATTCCGATAATTCGACGCGTTTTCAGACAACATGCGCCGAGGCGGCTTGAGCTTGAGCTTACTGCTGGAAAAGAGTGGTATAATCATTCCCGCTGGTCCCTGCATCATTCCGGCAATGCGGTTGATATTAGGACGAAAAAGCTGGCGGATCGCGGGACCGGTATGTTGTCAATCCTTTTAGGATACTTTTTGCAGCAGGAGCTTAACTCTGAACTTGGCAAGGCCAAGTATTTAGTCCTGGTGAACGATCAAGGGCCTATGTTTCCGCATATTCACGTTCAGTATAATCCAGGGGCCAGAATGAGCACACCCGGGGACTATGACGGCAAGCGACGGCGAGCGGTCTAGCAGCCCAAAGGAAACTCCTTTGCGTGCTTGGTTGCCTTTTGCACGCAAGCGCGGACAAAAGCCTCGCCGCGCTCTTTGCGCCATGCCGTGGAAGACATCCTTCAATCCACCGCGCGGATGCAAAGCCGTTTGATGCGCCGGTACCATCCGCCCAAATTACTCGAAGAAATAAGTAAAGCCCCCGTCGGAGGCTCCGACGGTCACCTTCGTCATCTTTTCACCGTCAAGCGACCGGTTGAGCACGCCGCGGCTTAATTCCGGCAGAAGCG
This sequence comes from Mesorhizobium sp. B2-6-1, assembly GCF_006440475.1. Taxonomy (NCBI): domain Bacteria; kingdom Pseudomonadati; phylum Pseudomonadota; class Alphaproteobacteria; order Hyphomicrobiales; family Phyllobacteriaceae; genus Mesorhizobium; species Mesorhizobium sp. B2-6-1. Next base: position 175,052 of record NZ_VFUH01000010.1, on the reverse strand, counting down.
TGTTGGTTAAGATGGCATCGATCATCCGCCCGCCGGATTCGATTTCCGTGCAGCGTGCCCTGACCAGATCGATGACGCCGTCGCCGATCACCAGTTCCGCGCCACTGGTTGCACGCAGCCGGCGAGCGATCCTGGCGAACTGATGACGGGTGATCGCCTCGATCATCGAATCCGACAGCGGGTAGTAAGGAATGGTTACCACCCGTCCAAGAAACGCCGCCGGAAAAACCTTCAGCAACGGCCGGCGCAAGGCCGTATCCAGATCTTCGAGGCCGGTCCGAACCGTGCCGTTCCTCGTCCGGTCCATGATGACTTCAGAGCCGACGTTCGAGGTGAGCAGGATCAATGTGTTCTTGAAATCGATGCGCCGCCCTTCGCTGTCGTCCATCATGCCCTTGTCGAAAACCTGGAAGAAGATTTCGTGGACGTCCGGATGCGCCTTCTCGACCTCGTCGAGCAGGATCACCGAATAGGGTTTGCGCCGAACCGCCTCTGTCAGGATGCCACCCTTGCCGTAGCCGACATAGCCGGGGGGCGCTCCCTTTAAAGTCGAGACAGTATGCGCCTCCTGAAACTCCGACATGTTGATCGAGATCAGGTTCTGTTCGCCACCATAAAGCGTCTCCGCCAAGGCCAGCGCGGTTTCGGTCTTGCCGACGCCGGAGGGGCCACAAAGCAGGAACACCCCCACCGGCTTTTCCGGCGCGCCGAGCCCGGCGCGGCTGGTCTGCACACGCTTGGCGATCATCTCCATGGCATGCTCTTGGCCAACCACGCGCTCGCACAGAGTGGCCGCGAGCCGGAGGGCTTTTTCGGTCTGGCTCGACAGCATGCGCCCCGTGGGGATGCCGGTCCAGTCCTGGACCACCGCGGCCACGGCATTTCGATCAACCGAGGGCAGGATCAGCGGCGCCTCGCCTTGCGCCTCGGCCAGTTCAGCCATGCGTTCGCGCAACCGGGTAAGATCGGCGACCGGATCAGGTGGAAGTCCATCGGCAACAGCCGTTTTCACTTTGGGATCGGATGCCTTGTCCTTGGGCGTTTGGATCTCAGGCAACTCAGACTCAGAGGCGTTGGCATCCGCTGGCGTTTCCATCGCATCGAGCGGCATACCGTCGCCGCGCAGTCGGGCACGCAATTCGAGTATCTCGGCAACTAAAACTCTTTCGCGGTCCCAACGTTGTTGCGCGGCAGCCAGCGCGACCCCTGTTTCGGCAAGTCCGGTGTCGACCCGTGCCTGCCGTTCGGTCACCTCGATCCCGATCGCCGCCTCACGATCGATGATGCCGTGCTCGACCTCCAGCGCCTGGCGCCGCCGTATGATATCCTCGAGCTCGGCCGGCGTGGCATGCTGCGAGATTGCGACCCGGGCGCAAGCGGTGTCGAGAAGGCTTACCGCCTTGTCGGGTAGTTGCCGCGCCGGGATATAGCGGTGTGACAGGCCCACTGCCGCCTCGATCGCCTCATCCAGTATCTGCACCCGGTGGTGCTGCTCGAGAACTCCGGCCACCCCGCGCAACATGAGAACGGCCACAGCTTCGGAAGGCTCGTCGATCTTTACCACCTGAAACCGACGGGTCAGCGCCGGGTCTTTTTCTATGTGCTGCTTGTATTCAGCCCAGGTCGTTGCCGCGACGGTACGCAGTTCACCGCGTGCCAGCGCCGGCTTCAGGAGATTGGCCGCGTCGCCGGTTCCAGCAGGGCCGCCTGCGCCGATCAAGGTGTGAGCTTCATCGATAAAAAGGATAACCGGTGTTTCGGACGACTGCACCTCGTCGATTACAGCCTTAAGCCGTTTTTCGAACTCGCCCTTTACGCTTGCCCCGGCCTGCATCAAACCGACATCGAGCATGCGCACGCTGACGCCCTGTAGCATCGGCGGTACATCGCCCTGGGCAATACGCAAGGCGAAGCCCTCGACGACCGCGGTCTTGCCTACCCCGGCTTCGCCCGTCAGGATCGGGTTGTTCTGCCGCCGCCGCATCAGCACATCAACGATCTGCCTGATCTCGGGGTCGCGGCCGACGACGGGATCGATCTTGCCGTCGCGGGCGCGCTGGGTCAGGTCGGTGGCGTATTTCGCCAGCGCCGAATCCCCACCCGGAGCCCGCCGTGGCATCTCCGTTGCGGAGACCGTGGTCGAGGTGCCAGCTTCGAGTGAGCCCTCCATGACATCGGCGAACCGCGCGATCACCGCGTCGGCGTCGATCTCGTCGAATGCGCCGCTGATCTTCGACAGCAGGCCTTCTAGGACCGGGGTCTTCAGGCAAGCGAGCAGAATATGCGCGCTGCGGACTTCCTCGACGCTGAACTCAAGCGTCGCCAAGTTCCAGGCCTCCTGGATGGCATGAAAGATGTGGTCGGAAAATTCCTCGATCGATGTGGCGCCGTATGGCAGCTTGTCCACGGCGCGGGTCATATCGGCCGTGAGCCGGCTGGCATCCACTCCCGCATCGGCGATGATCATTTGCACGTCCGAGCGATCGGAAAGCACCAGTTGCTCGATGAAGTGGACGAGTTCGACGTAAGGGTTGCCGCGCAGCTTGGCGGTGTCCGCGGCTGCCTTGAAGGCGCGCACGCCGACAGGATTGAGCTTGCCGACCAGTTCCTTACGCTTGAAGCTCTGTGACGACCGGCGCTGTTCCATCGAACCTGCTCCTGCAATCTGCCAGTCGACAACCTGCCACATAAGCCGTCGCTTGACAAAGCGCCCGATGGACGGCGTCGCCAAGGCCGTTCGCGGGGCCGTCAGCCTTTGGAAGCCCGAACCACTGGCGGCAGAAGAATTCGCGCATCCGTGTGGTGTATTTTGCCGATTGGGTTCGGCAGTCTCGCCAAGCCATCCCATAGCGAACACGCGGTGGTCAGCTTTCGTTAGCTTTTAAGCAGCGGCTTTAATTGGCGTACGGCACATCAGTGTGGTAACCTTGGGTCAGGTGCCGTTGAGGGCCGGTCGCTGGGGGTCTGTGTGATTGATGTCGCACTTTGGCTTACTCCGCTCGACGGTGAAAATCCGTCAGGGGAGGATTTGCGCAACGACCCGGCCTTTCATGAGCTGGAGCGACTGACGGAACAGCAGAAGAAAGTCGAGTTCCAAGGCAGCAAAAACACTGAAGTCGACGTTCCGATAGACTGGCCTACCGTGCTTACCAGGGCTGAAGAGCTGCGGTCTCACGGCCGTGACCTGCGCCTTCTCGTCATTGTTACGCGTGGACTGGCCAACGAGCATCGGTTGGCCGGCCTGGCTGCCGGCCTGACCCTCATCGCGCAAACTGTCGATCAGCATTGGACGACCATGCATCCGGCCCTGCGGTCCGGTGCCACGCCGCGCGAAGCAGCCTTGCGCCGCATCAATGCGCTTACCGACCTTCAGAACGGCCAGGACGGTCTACTCAAAGATTTGCGGAAAATGACATTCTTTGCGCCGCGCGCCATTGGGCCGATCCTGGGCGCGGATCTGGAGAAGGGTTCGCTTGACGAGCGGGTCATGCTGCAGGAGGCTGCTTCGGGACTGAATGCGGCCGAGAAGGCGAAGCTGGCAAGCGAGCACAGCCAACTGGTGAACCGGGTGCGCAGCGCATGCGCGGCGCTGATTGATCAGGCCGGGCCAGAAATGACGTTGCTCATAGCCGACGCCCGCGCCGCGATCGCCGCTCTCGAGAGCGTCGAAGCCGCCTTTAACTCCCGCCTCGAAGGCGCTGGCGCCACGCTTCCCGAGTTAAAGCGGTTTCTGCAGCGTCTGCTGACGACCCTCGAACGAAACGCGACCGGTGCCACTGCCGCGAACGGCCTCGCAAAGCCGGTCGCGACGCCAGCAGAACCGGCAGCACGTGTTCGCAACGGCGATGGAGCCGATACGATGGCAAGCGTGGCAAGCTACGCAGAATCCGGCGACAGCGGCCTGCCCGACCGGATCTCCTCGCGCGACGATGTCGTCAAATGCCTCGATCTCGTCGTCGCCTTCTATGACAGCACCGAACCGTCCAGCCCGATCCCGCACCTGGCGCGGCGCGTGCGCCGAATGGTGCATATGGATTTCGTTGAACTGATGGAAGATCTCGCCCCGTCGGGACTGAAGGAATTTCGGCTTCTTGCCGGCGTTCCCGATGTCAAGAAGACGGCACAGAAAGATGAAAGGTAAGACACATGCCAGCCGAAAGCAAAGCCAAGGTCATCGAACGAAATCGCGCGCCACGGGTGCAGATCGCCTATGACGTGGAAACCTACGGCAGCCCGACGACGATCGAACTGCCGTTTGTCATGGGCGTGATGGCCGACCTTTCCGGTGCTTCGCAAACCAAGGAAGCGTCAAAGTCGGTTCTGGACCGCTCCTTCGTCGAGACCGACGCGAACCGCTTCCCCAAGTTCATGGAGGCGCTCGGACCCCGCGTCAAAGCGCGGGTGAAGAACACGCTGCCGCAGGCCGAAGGCCAAGAGCGCGACGAGGAACTGGCGCTCGATCTCACCTTCACCAAAATGGGCGATTTCGCCCCCGACAAGATCGCCGAGCAGGTTCCGCAACTGGCCGAGATCCTCAAGATGCGTCGTCAGCTCGAGGAATTGCTGGGCTTCATGGATGGCCGCGTAGACGCCGAAAAGCGTATCGCGCAGTTGCTGAACAACGAGCCACTTCTTGGCAAGATCGCCAGCCAGGCGCTGACTGACGACGACAAGGCGGGAGAATAAACCATGGCCGAACAGCAAAAGACCGCCACCCTCGCCGCCGAGGCCGAAGCCATAGACCTTGGAGAATTCAGTGGACTCCTCGAAAAGGATTTCAAGGTCAAGAAAGACGACAGCGAGAAGCTGCAGCAACTCGTGCGCAATCTCGCGCTCGCAGCGCAGTCCCGTTCCGACACCACAACCATCTCGTCCAATGCCATCAAGTCGATCAAGTCGCTGATCGCCGGTATCGACAAGATGCTGACGGCTCAGGTCAACGAGATCCTGCACGCGCCGGAAGTGCGCGAAATGGAAGGCACATGGCGCGGCCTGTGGTACCTCGTCAACAACACCGAGACCGACCAGAAGCTTAAAATCCGGGTGATGAACATCTCCAAGGAGCAGCTGGCCGACACGCTCGAAGACTACGAAGGCCAGATGTGGGATCAGAGTCCGATCTTCAAGAAAGTCTACACAGACGAATATTCGATGCTTGGCGGCGAGCCGATCGGCTGCGTGATCGGCGCCTACGAATTTTCCAACCACCCGCGCGACGTCGGTCTGCTACGCAACATCTCCGGCATCTGCGCTTCTGCGCATACGCCTTTTATCGCGGCCGCCTCGCCTCGACTGTTTCGTATGGATAGCTGGCAGGAATTGCCGAACCCTCAGGATCTACAGCAGATCGTTTCCAACCCGGCCTATGCCTCCTGGCAGTCGCTGCGCGAAAGCGAGGATGCTCGCTACATTGGGCTGACCATGCCTCGCGTCCTGGCCCGGCTGCCATATGGCACGGACACCGTTCCGGTGAAGGGCTTCACCTTCGAGGAAGAGGTGCAGGGCGATCACAACAAGTATGTCTGGATGAACGCCGCCTTCCCGATGGGCGTCAACATCAACCGCAGCCACAAGCTGTTTGGCTGGGGTACCCAGATCCGCGGCGTCGAGAACGGCGGAACGGTGCTTAATTTGCCGGTGCACAGCTTCCCGACCGATGATGGGTCGATAGCGATGAAATGCCCCACGGAAGTCGCCATTGATGACCGGCGTGAGGCGGAACTCGCCAAGCTTGGCCTGATGCCGATCCTGCACCGGAAGAACACGGATCTTGCGGCTTTCATCGGTGCCCATTCGTTACAGGACGACGAAACGCGCGCCGGCCGGCTGGTGGACCCCGATGCGCAGTCTAATGAGCGGCTGAGCGCCAACTTGCCCTACTTGTTCCCGGTTTCGCGCTTTGCGCACTATCTCAAAGCCATAGCGCGAGACAAGGTCGGGTCGTTTAAGGAACGCTCCGACATGCAGATCTGGTTGACCGAGTGGATCAACCGCTACGTGCTGGCCAACCCGGCCTTTGCCGACGACAAGGCGCGCGCCAAGCGCCCGCTCGCCGCCGCCGAGGTCCAAGTGGACAGCGTGGAGGGGCGGCCGGGCTACTACAACGCCCGCTTCTATCTGCGCCCGCATTACCAGTTGGAGGGCATCAATGCCTCGCTTCGACTGGTGTCGGAACTGCCGTCCGTTAAGACTTGATTGCAGCAACAACAATCTTTTTTTTGACAATGGTGGAGAGAGACAATGCCAGTAAAGATTGATGGTTTTCTGAAGGTTCCCGATATCAAGGGCCCCAGCACCCGCGACGGCCACGATGATGAGATCGAAATCCATGGCGTCGACTACAAGATGGTCGCACCCTATGACCCGAATTCGCTCTCACGTCGGGGGCGCGTGTCCATGGGCATGATCAAGTTCATCAAACACTACGACAAATCTTCGCCTTATCTCAAGAAAGCCTTGTTCGAGAACAAGGCCCTCGATGAAGTGGTGTTCTCGGCACGTCGGACGATCGATGGCGAGACTAAGGATTATCTGGTCGTCACCCTCACCGACGCCTCGATCATGGAATACGACATGTCGCAGGCCGAGGATGAGGAAGACCTGATCCAGGAAGAGGTCAGCTTCGCCTACAAGAAGATCAAGTTCGTCTATGACGGCAATGATGAAGCCGAAATGGATGTCTATGTCGGCAAGTGAGGGTCGGCGACCCGACGCTGGCAAGCAGCACAGTACCGGCAGCTTGCGGGCAAAAAGCGAGGCCGTCCAGCCGTCGCTTTGGGATCGCCTCGTCAATGACCTGCCTGGTCTGACCTCGGAGATAGACGGGCTGCGCCATGTCTTGCTCGACGAGCTTGGCGCCGACCGTGTCGACGCCCTCGTTGGCGCCAGCGCGCGGGCCATCGACGCTGATGCCGAACTCACAGCCGAGCAAAAACGGCGTCTGCATCGATTGGCCTTTCAGACCCAGCATCGGGTCGAGATCGAAAGTCGCGGCGTTGTGGTGTCAGCCCGCGTGCTCAGAGAAGCAGTGCGGCGTGACGTCGAGGCGCTCTTCAACACCGAGCGCTTCGAGGCCACGCCGCTCCTGTCCGATCTGGAAAATGAACAGGTATCGGACAACCCACCGTCGCTCGCAGATTTCCCGGAGGTGCGCCGGAGCGTGGTCAATTACGGCGTCCCCTCCTTCTCGGGCAGGTCTTCGCGCGACTTTGATCGCGATGTGCTGGCGCGTGAGATCCGTGCGGTGCTCGCCACCTTCGAGCCCCGCCTCAAGGAAAGCGCAACAAAGGTCACAGTGACGCTTGGCGACAAGACGGCCGGCCTCAAGATCGAGATTGACGGTGTGCTGATCATAACCCCGACACCGGAACGCATGCGCCTGCGCACTACGATCAATCTCGATAACGGCGCGGCGCGGACCGAAATCAGGGACGCCTGAGATGGATCGGGTCTTCGTCGAATATTACGAGGAGGAGTTGACCCACATCCGCGGCCTTGCGGCCGAATTTGCCGATATGCATCCAGCGGTCGCGCGCAACCTTTCCCTCGACACGGTCCCCTGTCCGGACCCCTATGTTGAGCGGCTGCTGGATGGCGTGGCTTTCCTCGCGGCGCGCACCCGGCTAAAGGTCGACGCCGAGCGTTCGCGATTTTCGCGCAGTGTGCTCGACGTTCTTTATCCCGATCTGGTCACCCCGGCGCCGGCAACGGCGATGGTGGTGCTCAAACCAGGCCAGCAGGTCCAGACCATGCTCGACGGCCACGTCGTCAGGCGCAACACCCGGCTGGTTTCCAGCCTGCGGCCCGGCCTTTCGACGCGCTGCACTTTCTCGACCGCGCAAGAGACGACCCTGTGGCCGATAGCAATCACTTCGGTCAGCTATTTTCAGGACCGCAGCGCGTTGGCGGCGGCCGGGATGGCCACGGTCGGCGGTGTGCGCGGCGAGGCGGCGCTCCGCATCACGCTGGCCCCGACCGGAAAAGGCAAGCTCCACGAATTGACGCTCGACCGGCTCGATATTTATTTTGCCGGGCGAACCAAGGCGCCGCTGCTATTCGACGCGATCTTCGGCACTTGCTCAACCGTTGGCGCACGCGCTGAGGGCAGGAGCAACCCGTTGTCGCCCTTGCCAGCGCCCGAAATGGTTGGCATCAGCGACGACGAAGCCTTGATGCCGCGTACCCGCCCGACATTCGAAGGATATCGCCTCCTGCGAGAATACTTCATAATGCCCGAGCGCTTCCACTATGTGCGGGTTTCGGGGCTACAGCCTGTCGTGCGTCGATGCGACGGAGGGCTTGAGATCGTCTTCCAATTCAGGCGTCCGGTGCCAGAGTTGGCCGATCTGACATCGGCCGACTTCGAACTTTTCGCAACGCCGATCATCAATCTTTTCGAACGTGAGTGCAACGTCGTCGAGATCGATGCGCGTAAGACACGCCAGGTTTTGCATGCAGACCGCACGAGGGCGCGCGACTTTGAAATCTATCGGATCATTCGTGTTGAGGACGCCGACACCGAAGGCAACGACGCCGAAATTCCGGAACTGTTCAGCCTGGGGCAGAACAGCGGCAGTGGGTGGGTCTACTCAACCGAGCGGCGCCCTCGGCGCGCGACCGAAGACGAACGGCGCGACGGTCTAACGCGCACGTCATACACCGGCGACGACGTTTTCCTGGCCGTATCGCGACCGCTCGCAAGCCCGGCGTACCGACCTCTGAAGCGTCTCGACGTCGTAGCACTGTGCACCAATCGTGACCTGCCGATCCTCGATGACAATCCCACATTGACGCTTGAGGCCGGCGACCCGGTCGAAATCGTCAGGCTCCTTGGAGCCCTGCGTCCACCGCAGCCGGCGATCCCCGCAGCACTGCCCACAGGGGCCGAGGGTGAATCGCGCGCCGACGATCTCGCCTGGCGGCTGGTGGCACAGCTCATGCTCAACTTCCTCAGCCTTGCCAAGGAGGGCCGCGGCGTCGACCCGTTGCATGCGCTTCTCGATATCTATGCCGACCGAGGCGATCCCAGCCTGGCTCGCAATGTACATTCGATCGCCCGCATCGACTCGCGGCCCGTCGTGGAGCGGCTTCAGATCGAGGGGCCGATGTGCTTCGGACGCGGCACCGAGGTGACGTTGCATGTCGATGAATCCATCCTGGCTGGCCAAAGCACTTTGCTGCTTTCGGCTTTGCTGGCGCGGCTGTTCGCCCGATATGCCGGAATAAACGGTTTCGTGCGGACCCGCACGCGGCTGCTGCAGAAGCAGGAGGATGTGCCATGGCCGATGACGCCCGGCAATCGCTCCCTGATCTAGACAAGCCCAGCCCAAACCCCGCTGAAGGTCTGTCCGAAGGGTTCGACTTTTTCGAATTGCTGCGCCGTCTCGAACAGCAAAATGCCGTGTTCGGCCATTCCGGCCGTCCCGACCGTGAGCCGGCAAGGCTTGGCCAGCATGTGCGCCTCGCCTTCTCGGCCAGGGACCTGGTCCATTTCCGCGAAGCCGACAACGGCAAGCCGGCCCGGGTCACGATTGCAAATCTGGGTCTCTTGGGCCCCGAGGGTCCAATGCCGCTGCATCTGACGCGCTGGGTGCTCGACCGGCTGTCGCAGCGGTGGTTCGCCGGGGCCAACGCACAGCTGACCAGCGACACTACTTTCGTCGACTTCGTCAACATTCTGCAGCACCGCATGATCGCCCTTTACTATCGGGCGTGGGCGGATGCGAATCCGGCCGTTCAGGTTGAACGCGCGGTCGGTGGCCGGGTTCGCGCCATGCTTGCGGCCATGGCCGGTATCGGACTTCCCGGCACCCGAAACATCGATCTCGACATGGTGAAGCTTCGCCAGGCGGCTTCGCTCGCCAGCCAGGTCGAGGGCCCGGAACGACTGACACTGTTCCTGGCGGAAGCCTTCAAGGTGCCGGTAAAGATCAAGGAATTCGTCGCCGCCTGGACAATCATACCAGCAGGCCTCCAGACCCGCCTCGCAAAATCCTTTGCTGTGCTCGGTCGGGGGGCGACGATCGGCCCACGCGTTTTCACCCGCCAAAGCAGGATCGAACTGCGGGTCGGCCCTTTGAAGTATGATGATTTCAAGACATTCCTGCCGGGCAGCCAGCGGCTCAAACTGTTCCAGCACGCGGTTCGCGACATGGTCGGAGAATCTCTCGATGTCGATCTGCGTATCGTGCTTGCGCGTGAAGCAGTGCCGCCGCCCCGTATTGGAGCGGTGCAGCTCGGCCGAACCGCCTGGCTTGCGCGACCCGCTGAAAGGGGGGATGCTGACGATATGCGGCTGCGCACAATCGTCGGATGGCGGCCGGAAATGGCGGGGAGCGCGGCATGAGTCTGCTGCTAACGCTAGAGCAAGGGCCACGCACCCAGGCGGTGCGGCAAACTCGCCTGGACGAAGGTGAGCTGGTGATCGGCCGCAGCGCCGATGCAGGCTGGCAGATCGATGATCCCGACATGTTCGTTTCACGTGCTCACTGCAAAATCTCTGGCGGGCGAGATGGATATTTCGTCACCGACACATCGAGCAGCGGTTTGTTCATAAACGATTCCGATAGCCCGCTTGGTCCAGGCAGGTCCGCACGCCTTCAAAGCGGCATGCGGCTCAGGCTGGGCGATTACGTCGTCTGTGTCGACCTGCAGATCGCGGCCGCTCAAGCGCCCGCAGTCATCCAGCCGGTACCAGAACGTCTGTCAGCGGCATCGCGGGCGCCGGTAAGCATCGGCCGCGATGACTTCTTTTCCGCCAAGGTCGAAGAAGCGCCGCAACGGCCTCGACCTGCTGATCTGCCGAACCCGTTCGAGCAGCCGATCCCAGGGGCGTTCGAGCGCGCGTCTTCCGGCCAGCGCAACTCGCCTGCTTTCGACGACCCGTTCAGCCTCGATCCGGTTTCAACGCCGGTGTCAAAAAGCGCCGCCGCTTATGTCGAGCAGGGCGGGGTGGGCAGCCGGGCGGATCCATTCAGCCTCGACCGGCCCCCCCCTCCCAGCCACGGAGCTGAATCCGCAGCGGGAAAGCTGTCCGACTTCAACGATGATTTTGGTTTCGGACCGGTCTCCTCGCCCAGTTCGACAAATAACTCGGCCTCGACCGGCCAGCGCGAGCGCATTGCCCAACGGCCACCATCCGCCAATCCCTGGGATATTCCCGCGCAACCGGCCGATGTCCTGCCTCCAGCGCGCATGGGTGCTGCTTCCAAACCTGCCCGCCCGCCGGCAAGCGCGCAGCCCGCCGAGATGGCGCTCCGCGCCGCCTTCTTGCGCGGCATGGGCGTCGAGGAAGCCGATTTCCCCGGCCGCGACAGCATCGTGGAAATGGAGAAGTTCGGCCGCGAATACCGGCTGATGATGGAAGGGCTGATGCAGCTTCTGCGCAAGCGGGCCGAGGAGAAAGGAAATGCTCGCGTCGCCCAGACAATGGTCGGTGCCTCCGAAGTCAATCCGCTCAAATTTCTGCCGTCGGTCGACGACGCCATCGTGACGCTGGTCGCCGAGCGCAGCCCCGGATTTCTCGCCGGGGAGGCGGCCATCGCCGATGCAGTTCGCGATCTCGCGCAACATCACGTGCGCGCTTGGCGAGGCATACAGGCCGCTTTGCGACGGATGATCGATCGTTTCGATCCCGCAGCGATCGAGGACGAGCTGAAATCGAATTCGGCGATCGGAACCCTGCTTTCGGGCGGGCGCGGCGCCAAGCTGTGGGAGCTCTATCAAAAACGCCATCGCGAAATCGCCGAAAGCGCGGAAAAAAGCTTCCTTGGCGAAATCGGCACTGATTTTCGAGATGCATATGAGGAGGAGTAAGCCATGATCGACCGACGTGAATTGATGATTGCCCTGGGCGCGACCGGGCTGGTTGCAGCGTGCCAGAGCGGTCCGCCAAAGCCGTCGGTGATCACCGTCAACGTGACCGGCGGGGCCGGCATGAATCCGGGGCCAGGTGGCGGCGACCGGCCGGTGACGGTTCTCGTGATGCGGTTAAAAAGCACCGGCAAATTCAATTCCGCCGACTATTTTGCGCTGCAGGGGGATGCCGGCAGCGCACTCGCAGGAGATCTTATCGGTTCCGACCAGATCGCCGTCGGGCCCGGAAAATCCGCATCCAAGACCATCACTGTCGAGCCGGACGCGACGGCTCTGGGCTTCGTTGCACTGATCCGCGAACCTGGCGGCAGGAACTGGCGGACAACCAAGTCGGTGTCGCCGGGATCAAAGTTCACCATCAATGTCACGTTGGGCAGCGGCGGCATCTCCGCCTAGCAGCCAAGGTAAGGGAGCTCAATGCAGAGAGTAGCGGCATGAGCGATGCAAACAGGGTGCTATGGTCCGAAGGACTTTTCCTGCGAACCCAGCATTTCCAGCAGCAGGATCGTTTCTTCGAGGCGACGGTGCGCGGCGCGTTGCAGGCCGGACAACTGCATACGTTCGGCTTTCGACAGCTGACGCTGGACCAGGCATTGCTGGAATCCGGCCAGGTCGCGATCCTGTCGGCCCGGGGCATCTTCCCGGATGGGACACCTTTTTCCATTCCGGATTGGATGGACGCGCCGCAACCGCTGCCGGTCACCCCCGAGACGGGCGCAGGGCCGGTGCTGGTCGCCTTGCCGCTGGAGCCTCCCGGTGGTGTCGGCTTCGATCCGGCACACGCCGCCGCCTCTGGAGCGCGATATCACGGGCGGATCGTTTCGGTGCGCGACGCTGTCCAGGGCGGTTCGGATCCTGAAGAAATAGAAATCGCCCGTCCGCAGGCGCTGCTGCTTGCACCTGGCAAGTCGGTTGGTGGCTACACCGCCTTGCCGATAGCCGACCTCAACGGAGTTCGAGCCGATGGCGGCGTCTCTCTGGACGAGAGCTTCCTGCCACCGGCACTGGTCACCGGCGCGGTGGCCTGGTATCGGCAATTGCTTCTGGAAGTTGTCACCGGCCTCGACCAGATCGCCGAGGCGCATGGCAAGATGGTCATGGGCGGGCCTGGGCGCAGCGTCGAAGACCTGTTGATGCTCAACCTCGCCAATGCGGCGCGTCCGCGACTGGCTCACATGCTGGCGCAGGATGTCTTCCATCCGGCCGAGCTTTACCTGGAACTCGCCGGGCTCGCTGGTTCGATGGCAACTTACGGATCGAGCGCGCGGCGGCTGGGCGAGTTGCCCGCTTACGATCACATGGCGCCCGGCCCTGCCTATTCGGCTCTGGCGGATGCGCTGCGCTCGCTCATTCTCAGCCTTCGCTACATCGAGCCGAAATCGCGTGCGCTGCCCGTCATGCGGCACTCGACCAATGTCTGGAAAATTCGCATCGACAACCCAAAGCTGTTGGTGGCCAGCCGCATCGTCATCCGGGTCGGCTCGGAGCTGTCGGAGGATGCCTTGCGCAAGATCTTCGTCAATCAGGCGACCGTCGGCTCGGCCGACGAGTTCGAGGGCCTGTGGAAATCGCGCTTGCCGGGCATTCCGCTAAAGCCGCTTCATTCCCAGCCACGCGAAATCCCCTACGACGGCGATCGACTGTGCCTCGAATTGGATCAGAAAAGCGAACACTGGGCCTCGCTGCTCGACGCACCAGGCTTCGTCATCGGTGTTTCGGGCGTGTTGCCAAGCGAGCCGCAGGTGGACTGCTATTCGGTGAACAGGTGAGATCATGAGCCGCGATGATCCTTTCGGACTGTCGGAGGATCGCGAACGCACTCGCATACGATTGAGCGGCGCGCCGATGCCAAGGCCCATGGCGCCACTTTCGCCGGGCGCACTGGTAAAACGCTCTCGCACCCACCCGAACGCGCTTGTCAACGCCTTTGCGCCCTTGCTCGAGTTCGCTCCCGAGCTCGAAAGCGCAATGCCGCCAGACAATCCGGAAGTCTTGCGCACCCGTTTGCTCGAAGAACTAGTTCGGGCACGCGACACGGCTATGTCGACGGGGTCCTCGATGGAGCGAGCCGACCAGGCAGCTTGGGTGGTGGCTGCGTTGCTCGACGATCTGGCCCTGAACACGCCTTGGGGCGGGGCCAGTGCCTGGCCGCGGCAGCCGCTCGTCGTCATGCTGCGCGGCGATGTCGATGCCGGCACGCAATTCTTCACGCGACTCGACGAACTGGAACGACATCCTAACCGGGACCGAGAATTGCTCGAACTGCAGTACCATTGCCTGGCGCTCGGCTTCCGTGGCAAATATCGCGTGCCCGGCCGCTCAGGCGACCGCTCGCTCAATGCGGTTCGCGTGGCGGCGGCCCGCTTCCTGCGCAATGCCGACGCCGAAGGCGCGCCTTTAGCGCCAAACTGGAAAGGTGTCATCGCCTCCGACCAGCCGCAGCGCTTCATCGTGCCGGTCTGGGTCATGGCGCTCGGTGCTGCGGTTGCAGCCGCGGCGATCCATATCGGGCTGTCGATGGGACTGAGCAGCCAGGCGGTCGAGCTTTCCGCACTTGTTCGTGCCCTGCCACCGCCTGCCCGCGGCGACATCACCCGTGCGTCGCCCAAAGTCGACGCCCCGCCACCGGAAAAAGTGGATTTTGCGCTGTTGCCGGAATTCCAGGCGGGGGCGCCGGCCGAGCTCAAATCTGCTCTCAGCGGCACGGAGAGCGTTTCACTGGCCAAGCTGATCATCCAGGCCTCCAACCCCGAACTATTCCAGTCATCGCGGCCACAACTGACCGATGGTTTCGAACCCTTGATCGGTTCGATCGCCAAGGTGATCCTCGCCAATCAGGAGCTGATCGGAAACATCACGGTGGTCGGCCATACTGACAGCGTTCCTTTGCAAAAGACCAACCCCCTGTCGACCAACCAGCGACTATCCGAGGCTCGCGCCCGGACGATTGCCGACATGCTGGTTCAAAACGGAGTGCCGCAGGATCGCGTCCATTCGGAGGGCCGGGCTGCCACCGATCCTGTGGCCAGCGACAGCACGCGCGAGGGGCGAGCCTTGAATCGCCGCGTCGAGGTGCTCGTCGAAAAGAGGCTGTGAGATGTTCATCCTGCGCTTCCTCTGGGCGGTCCTGACATCGCGCTGGCTGTGGACGCTGATCGGCCTGACGCTGCTATCCCTGGTTATCTGGATCTTCGGTCCGATCGTCAGGGTTGGTCCCTACGACCCCTTCGCCTCCGAAAATGTGCGCATCGTCATCATCGCGCTGCTGGTCATCTTCTGGCTGGTCTGGCTGATCGTTGCCCAGCGCCGGGCGATCCGCGCCAACCGCATGTTCGTCGCCGAGATTGCCGCGCCAGCGGTGGAAAAGCCGCTCAGCCCAGGCGAAGAGAACGTCGCCGCCGTGGGCGCCAAGTTCGCCGAGGTGATGACCGAACTGAGGCGCCGCAAGCTGGGCGGGCGCAAGTTCCTGCGCGAGATGCCTTGGTATGTGATCGTCGGGCCGCCGGCCACCGGCAAGACCACCGCCTTGCGGCAGTCCGGACTGAATTTTCCGATCGACCTCACAGACGACTTGCAGGGGGTCGGTGGCACGCGCAACTGCGACTGGTTCTTTTCCGAAAACGCGGTTCTGATCGACACCGCCGGCCGCTATGTCCAGCAGGAGAGCCAGCCGGATGTCGACGCGGCCGAATGGCTCGGTTTCCTCGACCTCTTGAAGAAACATCGCGGCCGCCGTGCGCTGAACGGCGTAATCGTCGCGCTTTCGATCGACGTCCTTTCGGAGGGCGACGAGGCCATCAAGGCGCACGGGCGCAAGATCCGCCGCCGGTTGGCCGAGCTCAACGACCGGCTTGAAATCCGCCTGCCGGTCTATCTGATGCTGACCAAGGCCGACCTGATCAAGGGCTTCGAGCCGTTCTTCGGCGGCCTGTCGACCGCCTCGCGCGAACAGGTGTGGGGGACGACCTTCGCGCTGGATGCGCGCGTCGATGGCAAGACCATCGAACGAGAAATCGCGACGCTGGCGACCGAACTCGAGCGGCGCTTGGTGACGCGCCTGGAGGACGAGGACAAACTCGCCGCCCGTGCCGAAATCTTCAGGTTTCCCGCCCAACTGGCAAGCTTGTCCGAACCGATACAGGTGCTGGTCGAAGCCATGTTCGGCGAAAGCCGGTATGAGGAGGCTGCCTGGCTGCGCGGCCTCTACCTGACATCGGCGACGCAGGAAGGAGCGCCTATCGACCGGCTGACCGCCGCGCTGTCTTCCTCCTTCGGTCTTCCGCCGCGGCGCGCCCTGCCCGCATCTCGGGTCGAGAAACGCAGCTTCTTCCTGAAGAACCTTCTCACTGAAGTCATCTTCAAGGAAGCAGGCCTCGGTACATTCGACCCGCTGGCGCAACGCCGCCGCGCCTGGATCTGGCGCGGCGCCGCTGCCGCATGCTCTGCGGCGGCGTTGCTGGCAGGCGGCCTGTTCACCTGGTCCTATTTTGACAACCGCCATGCGATCTCGGCGCAGGCAGGCCAGTTTGAAGCGCTGCAAACACCACTGACCTCCGCTGCCGCAACCCCGGCATCGGTGGAGCAGCCTGTCATGGACGGCGCGCTCGAGGCGATGGACGCGGTCGCAAATGCCCGGACAGCACCGCCGGGCGCTGCCCACGATCTGCTTGGCCCATCGGCCTCGGCGGAACTGGTCAGGGCACAGGCCGACACTTATGACCACGCCCTCCGCAACGTGCTCGAGCCCCGGATGGTGGCCCTGCTCGAGGCGACGATGTGGCGCCAGATCCGCGATCCCGACTTCATGCTCGGGGCGCTCAAGACCTATCGCATGATGACGGGCCTGTCGCAGATGGATCCCGACTACGCCCAGAACTGGTGGGTGAACAGTCTGCCCGAATTCGCGGCCGCGGCGCCATTTCCGACAGCCGACGCCGAAGAGCATCAGCTTGCCGCGATCCGCCGGATGACGGTCGACGAAAGCTATGTCGCGCCGGACCAGGCCCTGGTTGCCGAAGCTCTGAAAACGGTCTGCACGATTTCGTTGCCGGCGCGTGGCTACAAGCAGTTGTTGGCCGATCCGGCAGTGGCCGGGCTGAAGGAGTGGATACCGGCCAATTTCGCCGGCCCAAACGGCGGCAAAGTGTTTGCACGGCGTTCGGGCAAGACATTACGCGTCGGCATTTCGGGCGCCTTCACCTATTCCGGCTTTCACGACGTCATTCTCGACCGCATCGACGATGTCGCCGCCCAGGCGGCGCTCGATCGTGCGGTTTTCGCCGGCGGTTGCTCGGAAAATTCCGAGACATCCGTCTCGGCGCTGTCCGAGGATATTCTGAAGCTCTACTACGACGACTACATCGCGCAATGGGACAGCTTCCTGCGCGACATGAGGCTTGCATCATTGACCGATCTCAATGTCGCCGGCGAAAATCTGAAAGATCTCTCGAGTGCTGATTCAGCGCTGAAGCGGCTGCTTACGGCGGTCGTCCAGGAGACAGAACTGACCCGTTCCGACGAAGCGCCTGCCGACGACAAGGCGGCAGCCAAGGGCGCTTCGAAACTACTCGGCAAGCTGGGTAAGCTTGGCAAGCTGGCGACATCGGGTGCGAAACTACTTCCCCGCGCCGGATCCGCCAGTGAGGTGGACCTGACCGGCAATCTGGTGGCCGAACATTTCAAACCGCTGAAGAGCACCATCGCAGAGGTCGACGGCCAGCCACCGGCGCTGGATGCTGCCGTTGTCGCACTGACCGCGCTTTCGAACGTCCTGCAAACGGTCACCGCGAACCCCAATCCACAGGATGCCATCAAGAAACAGGGAGGCCTTGCCGAACTGACGGGCGCGGTGGCAAGGCAGGCCCAGATCCTGCCCGATCCCATCAACAGCTGGTTGGGCGGGATAGCCGGCGACACCAGCAATTTGACTCAGAAGGCGGTCACTTCGGAACTCAACGCCATCTGGCGGGCCGACATACTGCCTTTCTGCCAGGCGGCGCTGAACAATCGCTATCCCTTCAGCGAAGCCAGTGCGGTCGACGTCAACGTGCGCGATTTCGCCCGCCTGTTCGGGCCCGCCGGGCTGATCGACGGTTTCATCAACGACCACCTGATCAATTATGTCGACACGACCGGCGAGCCTTGGAAGTGGCGCGCCGATTTCGGCCTCGACCCTTCGGCGCTGGCGGCGTTCGAGCAGGCCAGGCACATCCGCGACGATCTTTTCCCCGGGGGTGCCGGACCGGTGATGAGCTTCACGCTCGAACCGAAGGATCTGTCTCCCAACCTCACGCGCGTCACGCTCAATCTCGATGGCCAGAGCCTCGTCTACTACAACAACGCAACGCGGCCGCAACCGATGACCTGGCCCGGCAAGGACGGCACCGGGGTCATTTCGCTCGCTTTCCAGCCGATCGACGGATCGCCCGAAATCATGCTCAACGAGACCGGCAGCTGGGCGTGGCTGAGGATGTTGCGCAGCGGCCGATTCACCGGAACCTCGCTTTCGGATGTCTACAGTCTGCGCCTGGGCACGAAAGGCATGTACGCCGATTTCGAGCTCAAGGCCGCCAGCGTCGAAAACCCCTACAACCTCGAAATGTTCAAGAAATTCACATGTCCACCGCAGATATGAACGCGCCCGGCTTCTACGGCAAGATCCCGGCGACGGGGGATTTCGTCACCCGGCGGCTGCCGGGCGATTTTGTGCGCGTCTGGGACCGCTGGCTGGCGCAGCATTTCGTGCCGCTGATCGGTTCGGAATTTTGGCCAAGCACAACCGCGCTGCGCTTCCTGGCCGGCCCGGCTTCCTTCGGTGCGTCGGCAGGCATTATCGTGCAGAGTGCCGACAGGGTTGGCAGACAATTCCCTTTGACCATCGTGGCGCGGCTTGCTGAAGCGCCCGTTCAGCTGGCCGATGCGGAGGCGTGGTTTTCCAGCATCGAAGACGCGGCCATCGCCGGCCAACACGGCGAGCTGACACCCGAAGAACTGGATGCCGCGCTGGGCACCCTGCTGGTACCGCCTGTCGAGCCAAGCGAAGAGGTCATAAGCGGCATGGTGGTGTGGACCGCCCGTTCGGATATTTTCGACATCGATCCGCAATCGCCGCAAGCGACGCTGGAAAAGATCTTTGCGGCCAGTTGGGAGACCATCTGATGCAGATGTTGCCAAGACAGTTGAAGCCCCGTGGTTTCACCATCGCATAAGGATGCGTGGTTTCAAATGTGGATACTATCCAACCAGACGCCATTCGCTGCCCAGGAAAGCTGGACGCGTGACGAGCGCGGACATGAGGTCTGGCTGATCGCGATCAAGGCGTCGTTCGAGATCGATCCCGACGGCAAACAGCGGCTCCTGAAGGATCAGACGCCGGTGAATCTGGCGCCCATTCACGGCGCGGATCCGAACGAGCTTCTCGACGAGACGGACCTCAATCTTGAAAAAAGGCATACCGACGTATTGGTCAAGGGCCATGTCTATTCACCCGGCGGCAGTCCCAACATTGAGAGTGCAGCGCGCATAAAAGTCGGAGACGTCGACAAGACCATCAAGGTGGTCGGCGACCGCGTGTTTGTGCCTGGCCCGGTGTCGGTCCGGATGAGCCGGGCGGAACCATTCAAGAAAATTCCGATCAGCTGGCGCCGCACCTACGGCGGTACGGATGTGGAAGCATCGACGCCGAACTGGGACCAGCGAAACCCAGTCGGCACGGGCTTTGCAGTCGACCCACAGCGGCTGATTGGCAAAACCGCGCCCAACTTTGAGTATCCCGATGCGCCCTATCGCGACCACAGAAGCGGCAAGCCGGCCAGCTTCGGGCCGGTGGCGCGGCACTGGCAGCCGCGCATGAAGTATGCCGGCACTTATGGCGCCGAATGGGAGAAAACGCGCGACCCGCTTTTGCCCCGCGATTTTAGCCGCAAGTATTACCAATGCGCTCCGGAGGATCAACAAACCAGGACGCCGCTGATCGGCTACGAGGACGTCAGGCTGGGCAACTTCACTGAAGACGGCTTCTGGCAATTCCTTCTTCCGCGCATCACCTTCGACATGACCACCGAGTTCTACAACCGTCCGGATCGCCAAAACGGTGAAACCAGTATCCACACCCTTCGCATCAAGCCTGATCTCAGACAGTTCTCGATTACGTGGATGTCGGTGCTGCCGGTGCCTTTCGACGAGGAACGCCTGAAACGCACGAACCTTGGCATCCGCGGGCGTACCGGCATTTCGCCAACGATCGCGGCGACGGGCGTATGGCTGGCGGAAGAAGAATCATGATGGCCAAAAGAGAGACGATCGTCGTTGTCGGGACAGGCGCGCGCACGCCGCTGGGCTTCGATGCCGCCTCAAGTGCGGCGGCGATCCGTGCTGGCATCTCCGCCATTCAGGACCACCCTTATATGATCGACCGTTTCGGCGAGCGGATGAAGGTCGCCCGCGATACAGGCATCGATATGAGCCTTGCCGGCCCGGAGCGTGCGGTGGAAATCGCATTGTCGCCGGCATTGGACGCGTTGCAGTCCTTAGCTGTCGCGCGGCAGGCAGCCAAGGTTTCGCTCATCCTCTCGACCGGTGAGTCCCGACCGGGACAGAAGGAGGGGTTCGCCGCACAGGTCAGCGCCAAGTTGCGCAGCCGACTGGCTGAGCATATCGTCCTCGAAGGTGGTGGGTCGACCGCGGGCGGTCACGCCGGGGGACTGCTTGCGATTTACCATGCCTGCAAAACATTGCGAGACGGAAAAGCCGAATTCTGCCTGGCAGGAGGGGTCGATACCTATCTTGAGCCGGAAACCCTGGAATGGCTGGATGAAAACGAGCAACTCCATTCGGAGGGCAATATCTATGGTTTCTGCCCCGGAGAGGCGGCGGGATTCTGTCTGCTGACGACGTTGACCATAGCGCGGACGTTTGGGCTGCAACCTCTCCTTGAGGTCGTGGGTGCCTCCGTAGCCAGCGAAGAAAACAGGATAAAGACCGAGACGGTTGTGCTCGGTGAAGGCTTGGGGGCGGCCTTCCGCTTCCTGTTTGAGGATGCGCCGATCGATCCGGTGGGTCGAATCATTTGCGACATGAACGGCGAACGCTATCGCGGCAACGAATACGGATTTGCCGTCATCCGCAACCCGGGCCGCTTCAAGGATGCCGCGGATTTCGAGACGCCAGCCGACTGTTGGGGCGATGTCGGTGCAGCGTCGGGCCCGCTGTTCGTGAGCTTAATCACCGAGGCCGAAGCGCGAAACTACCAGCGCACGCCGCTGTCGCTGATCTGGGCAGGGTCCGAAAACGGCACCCGTGCGGCTGTACTGCTGGGCGGCCCCAGGAGCGCCGCCTGATGCCCAGCCACATCACGGTCAACGGCCTCGGGCTGACCTATAAAGGCACTATCGGTCTCTCGATCGCGACGATCCCGGATGTCTGCAAGACGCCCAGCCCAGGGGGACCGATCCCCCTGCCCTATCCGAACATCGCCACGCAGAGCACACTGAAGGATGGCACGACGACCGTGCTTGCCAAAGGCGGCAAGATGATCGCCATCAAAGGCTCGCAATACGGAATGAGTTCCGGTGATGAGCCAGGCACCGTCGGCGGCGTAAAGTCCAATGTCTTCAAGAAGGCGACGGACTGGATCACGTATTCGTTCGACGTGAAGATGGACGGCAAGAATGCCTGCCGACATACTGACAAGAAATTCCACAACGACAAGAACACGGTGAATCTGGCAGGCGATGTCGATCCAGTCGTCGCAGCGCTTCCTAATTTCGAGAAGGCGCTTTGTAAGATGGTGAAAGACTGCACCGCACAAGTTGACAAGGGAAATCCGGATCCCCTGACCAAAAACTGGTGCAATACCAAAGGTTCTGGAAGGTTTCCGTCCAAAGCCGCCGAACGTGGAGACGCAGTTGACAAATGCGTCGAGAAAAAAATTGATAAAGGGAAAGCAACGTCGACTACTGAACTATCAAAACAGGTGAAAACGCAGCAGAAATTGCCTGTCCCAGGGCTTGGTGGAGAATGCATACCTGATGTTATCGTAGGAACGGCTCCCAACTGCGTTGCGGCTTATGACATCAAGACCAGCTGTCCGAACCTACCTCCCGACGCGCCCGCACCGAGATGGCCGGTCTATGGCGATGGCTCAAACTATACACGATACGCAGCAAATCGATCCTGGCATGGTCGCACCCAGCAAGAAGTCGCTGGCCGCGCCTGCGGCGCTCACCCGAAGATGATCCATCCCAACAGCGAAACTTGCAAATGATCGATCAAAATCCTTCGTCCCGCCTTGACTATGTCATCAGCCGAACTTCCATTCGGATGATTTTCTACGTGAGTGCGAGCCACCAGGAAATCAAGTTTGCCATAGAGGCCGCAATAAGATCGTACGTTCAACTCGTTTCTTTGTCCTCGTTTGGCTATTACTTCAATGTAGAGGGAGATCCAGAGCCAGTAA
Source organism: Mesorhizobium sp. B2-6-1 (assembly GCF_006440475.1). Classification (NCBI taxonomy): domain Bacteria; kingdom Pseudomonadati; phylum Pseudomonadota; class Alphaproteobacteria; order Hyphomicrobiales; family Phyllobacteriaceae; genus Mesorhizobium; species Mesorhizobium sp. B2-6-1. The sequence goes on along the minus strand of NZ_VFUH01000010.1, from coordinate 152,722 downwards.
ACAGGACCTCGTTCGAAGCTTTTTCGGACTTGTGGTTCCACGGCAGTCTGGGAGACTACCCGAACGCTACCATGATCCTTCAGGGGCACGACCCAGACTATCCGGGGTATGGAATAGAGTATTGGGGAAGAGAATTGATGCAGGATTCGGGCGAGGTCAGTTTCCTTTGTTTCTGGCTGCCCTTCTCTACCTTCGGACAGAAGCCGGAAGCTTTTGTCTCTTTCTTCAAGGACGTCGTCAATCGTTTACCGGTTTCGTCCGCCTATATGTCGCCCGCCTTCGTGAGTGGGACGCAGAGGGAAAAGCAGGCAGTCGCAAACCGATTTCGTGGGATCGACATTGCCAACCCCGAGGTTGTCGCGATCGAATTGGCCCATGACTCTCCGGGCGTATATTGGCTTAATTACCTAAGCTTTGAGAGCCATTCGGGCGAACTGAATTTTGACGCGGTTCCCTCCGATGGCACCGCGCCTTTGTCCGTGTCGGAAGGACCTCGATATGGCATCTATTTTCAAATTGGTGACGCTCCATCCCTAATTGACCAAAACGCGCGTGATCCGTATTCCATCTACTCTTTCGTAGCGTCGAAGCTTGATAGCTTGGGCATCCTACATTCTCCCGAAAAGGTGGTGTACTTCATGGATGGCCAGGGCGCTGGAGACCCCGAACTCCAGCGAGCGTGGCATCGAAGATTCCTCACGTGATCAAGGGGAGGAACCGGATACCAATTTCAAGGCAACTCCCCATGCCTTCACCTTGTCCGCGAATGGCACCTTTGCGACCTCCTCCCCGAAATGATCCTCGAATGCCGGGCTGACCTGGCTTGGCTCGGTGGTAAACAGGTCTGCCTCCCTCGCTTCCGGAAACAGTTCCAGCAGCGCGCTGCCGGCAGCAACCGCAAGCGCCGGATTGCGCATCTGATGGATCAGCCAGTGCAGGATCGTGCGGTCGCCCAACATCCCCGCCCCGCGCACCGCCAATTGCGCGGTTTCAGGCGACTTGAGCAATCCGCCCATCCAGGCGCGGACATCCTTGTCGGGCTCAGCTTTGACCACCGCGCGCAAGGCTACCATTGCGTCAGGGCCGTTGCTGGCCGCAACCTTTCGCAATTCGGAACTGGCTAGGTCGCCCGAGCCGAGTTCAGCCAGCGACCAGGCAGCCCAGAACCGCGAGCGCACTTCGGCATCGTTCAAGCCTGCAGCCAATTCATTGGCAAGGTCTGCACGCTTCAGTTTCCCGGCGAGGCGCAAACCGGTGGCGCGAACGCGCGCATCCGGATCGCGCACGAGCCGCGCCAGCATCTGCTTGGGGTCGACGCAGTGCCCAAGGCAGGCCGATACGCCGAGAAATCGCTTGAACGCATCCGGCGCCCCGATCCAATCCCGTACCAGCGGTGCGATGGTTACAGGCTTGTGCCATGCCAGAGCGCCGACCAATCCGCGAGCGCCGTCCTGGCTTTGACGGCCGAACTCGACCGCGTCGGCCACGCGGCGGCCGTCGTTCTGCTCGATCGCCATCCATCCATAGAGGAACAATTCGCCCTTTTCTGGGAAGTCCTCATACGCCGCCACTACAAACGGCCAAGCGGCCGGTCCAGCGATACGCAGACCATCCAGGTTGGCTTCCAAGCGCCGGTCGACGCCGGCGACCACATGAAGATCCGGCGGATCATCCTCCATAAGCGTGTCGCGCTGCGCCCAGAAGAACGCGGCCTGCTCGGCGTGCTGTCTGACGACATCCGGTACTATTTGCCGCTCCGGCGCGCCTTCCAATTTCGGCTTTCCCGTTGCCGCCAACATCAGTTGAGATCGATCGATCCGCCGCGAATGCGGTTGGCGGCGCTCGCCTGGCTGGTGACGTAGGTGCCGCGAATGGTGATGCGACCATCTTTTTCCATGAGGATCGTCGCCTTGCCGCAACGCAATTCGATGCGCTCCTCGCCGATGATGCGAATGCGCTCGCCGTCGCGCACGACCTGCGGTGCGGCGGTTTTGCGCGCCGGCTCGACGATGCGGCCGACGATCAGCGGTTTGATGGGATCGCCCTCCTGAAAGAGCAAAGCCACCTCTGAGCCGACCATATCGGATGTCAGTTCGGTCAGGCTGCGCGCAGGCAAAGCCGTCTCTTCGGGGTTGCCGGGGAATACCACCAGCGGCGACGCGGCATCATCGAAACCGAGAAAGATGCCGATCACCACACCGTCAATGCGTTCGCGAACGTCGCTCATCGCTGCACCCTCAATTCTCGCTGATCTTCGAGCCCTTCATGGTGATATCGCTCGATGCTTTGATGCTGATCTTGCCCGACGCCTTGACCGAAATGTCCTTGCCCTCAATGCCGATCGTGCCGTCTTTCTTCATCATGATCTTTGCCGATCCAGTCTGGATCAGGATCTCGTCGCCTGCGTCTATCACCAGCTTCTTGCCGATTTTGATCGTGCCATTGCCGGTGACCGAAATGGCACTGTCTTTGCCGACGGAAAGCGAATGCGCGCCGGCCACGGATGTGGAATCGTCCTTGCCCACCGAAGCGGTGCGTCCGCCGCCGACCGTCGAGCCTTGATCCTTCGCGATACTCTCGGTATGGCCGCCGCCTATGGACACGCTCTGGTCGGAGGCGATCTGCCAGCTGTCGCTCGCTCCTATGCTGTGGTCCTGCGCTGCCCCAACTGTCACAGACCGTGTCGCGCCAATCGTGTTTGTCTGCGGGCCGCCGACGCTTCGCGTCTCGGATGCTCCGACCGAATCGACACGCGCCGCGCCAACGCTCACCGTCTGTACAATCCCCACTGTCTGAGAATGATTGGCGTCGATGTTTTCCGTCGAGTTCGACACGACATGAATGGTCTCGTTGGCCATGACTGTCAGCGAGCGGTTGGCGCCCACTGTCTCGGTGTCGTTCGAGCCGATGTTGGTGGTCTGGTCGACGCCGATCTTGACCGTCTTGTTGTTGCCGACGTCCTCGTCGAGGTTGTGGCCGACGGAGTGTTTGGCGTCGTGGTCAATGCGGTCGGACTGATCGTGCTGGACCAGCTTTGTGCGGTCATGCTTGATCAGAAGGTTGTGATCCTTCTGCGCCTGGAAATTGACCAGTTCGGAGCCGGCCTTATCCTCGAACATCAGTTCGTTGTAGCCGCCACCGCCTTTGGAAGAATCCGACTTCCAGCCCGATTGTGTGGCGTTGCCAGGCAGGCCGTAGGGCGGCATCTGCGAGGCATTGTAGACCCGGCCGGTGATGATCGGCAGGTCCGGGTCGCCTTCGATGAAGTCGACGATGACCTCCTGGCCGATGCGCGGTATCTGGATGAACCCCCAGCCACTGCCGGCCCAGCTCTGCGACACCCGTACGAAACAGGAACTGTTCTGGTCCTTCTTGCCGACGCGGTCCCAATGAAACTGGACCTTCACCCGCGCATATTTGTCGGTGAATATCTCCTCGCCGAATGGACCGACCACCGTCGCCGTCTGCGGGCCGCGCATGATCGGTCGTGGCGTGGTCCGCGGCGGGCGATAGGGCAAGGCTGTCGGCGCCACACCGAGGACCACTTTGAAACTCTCGCTTTCGACGTCGGCCTGGGCTCTATAGCCGGGGTCAAACAGCCTGTATTCGGCGCTGACCACCAGATATTCCTGGTTCTGGTCTTCGCGCGGAAAACCGTCCAGCTTGAACGTGCAGCCGGAATACAAGCCGCGCACGGTGCCGGCCGCGGCGATGCGCTGGTGCAAGGCCTGGATCTCCTCGCGCCGGATCGAAGCCAGGCTGTCGCCCCGGCTTACTTCGAGATGCGCGCCCGGCTGGCGGTAGTTCTCACCCGCGGACAGTTTGTGACTGAACGGCTGGGCCGACTTGGCCATGAGGTCGGCGCCCGGCTTCTTGAAATCATAATCGGTGTGGGCATAGGCGCCTGGGCGCACCGAGCTGCCCGCTATCCATTCGGTGATGTATTCGACGTCGCGCCGGGAGCCCTGACCTTCAAAGTTATAGAGCACTTTCTCGTAGCCCGGCGCAGGCTTCAGCTTGCTCATCGCGTCAGCCAGGACAAGCGTATGCTTGCCGTCATCGTGCTCGAAGAAATAGAAGATGCCTTCGTGCTCCAGCAGCCGCTGCACAAAGTCCAGATCGGTCTCGTCGTATTGCACGCAATATTCACGCGCCGGATAGGACCCTTGCAGGCGTAGATCGAATTCTGAGATACCGTATTTCTTGAAGACATCCTTGACGATGTCAACGACGCTCTTGTTCTGGAAAATATAGCAATCTGTGGTGTTGCCGAGAAACCAGAGCCACGGCCTGATGACGGCCTCGTAGTAGGCCAGCCGGTCCTCCATGCGGGTGAGCCGAAACTCCGATACGATTCCACTGAGCCAGCGCTTTGGATCGGATTCACCTTCGATCGAGACAGGCCCGCCCAGCATCTTCAACGGGTCGATATCGGAGTCTGTGCTCACGAACCCGACCGTGTAGGCAAAGCAACGGCTGATCTCATCGCGTCCGACAAGATGCGTGAAGGTCAGCAAATCGGAGCCAACCGGTGTGCGGACAACGGTGGCACGTTCATTCGGCATGGGTCGAGCCCCCTCCTGGACGCGGCCGCCAATGTGATGGATTTGAAGTTCCCGCTATATCAACGGTGTCATTAGCGGTGTTACGTTCAGGAACTTTCCAAATCCGCCACGCCAGGCCATGTTTAGCCTACCACATGTTTTCCCGCTGACCAAAGAGGACAGGCGGGCGACAGAATCTTATCCGTCGACTCGTCGGCTTGAAACGCCGCTGTCCTGTTTTGCCTGCAAGCTGCTAGAATGTTGGAGTATCGATCAACGATCGACGGCGATCTTGGATGTACATCAGTCTGCGGATCAACAATGTCGACGCCCTGCTCGCTGGCACCTCGACCAGCTACGTGGCGCGTGATAGCGGCTTCGAAATCGGGCGCGATGCTTGTGACTGGACCTTGCCCGACCCCGACAAGTTCATCTCGGGTCGGCACTGCGAGGTTCGATACGAGGCGGGCGCGTTCTGGCTGTACGACATCTCGCGCAACGGGACCTTCATCAATGGATCGAGCCAGCGCATGAGCGGCCCGCATCGGCTGGTCGATGGCGACCGGATGCTGATCGGCCGCTATGTCGTCTTAGTATCGGTCGAAGAAGAGCGCGCCACGGCAGACCACCCCAGCCGCGATTCGACACAGCGGGAAACGCCGGTCGCGACAGGCCGGCCGCTGGAATTCGGAGATGGGCCTTTCTTCGAGCCCGCGCAGCAACGGTCCGCACAGCGCAGTTCCGCGCCGACATTCTCGTCGCCTGCCCTGCCCTCAACCAGGGACGAGGTGCTGCGGGAGATCGCGATCGCAGCCGGCATTTCGCCGGAATTGCTTCAATCGCGCGACCCCCATGAAGTTGCCGCCGAAATCGGCGCGGTCTTGCGGGACGTGGTCGAGGAGCTGACCCTGCTGCTGAAAGCACGCGCGGCCGCGAAAATGTTGGCCAAAAGCACACAGCGAACGATGATCAGCGCCGCCGACAACAATCCGATGAAGTTCGTTCCAGGAACCGACGACATCCTGGAAATCATGTTCGCCCGGCGCAGGACCGGCTATCTTGATGCCAGGCGCAGCATCGAAGATGCATTCCGCGATCTCAAGACTCACGAGTTTGCCACTTATACCGCGATGCAAACCGCGCTCTCCCGGCTGCTTGACGACCTGTCGCCCGAGGCGATCGGCAGGAAACTCCCGCCTACCTCGTTTACGAAGAAGAAGAGCCAAGCCTGGGACGTCTATGTCGCGACATGGCGGACCATGGAGGAGGCACATGAAAACGGCATGCTTGATATATTCCTGGCCTATTTCAGCGAGGCCTACGCCAAGGCCGGCAAGCAGAAATAGGAGGTCCCAGGAAGGCACGGCCCCGGGAAACGTATGGCCAAAAATGCATGGCACGGCAGTCGGCGAAGAAAAGTCTCGCTGACGCCGGCGGCCGGTTCCAATCGACGATTTCTGAGATTACGATCGCATAAGACAGTTCGCCAAGCGGGTAAGACTCATTAAGCTGGGGGTCTGCGGCAAATGTCATGCCACGGCGGGATAGCATCTTCTAGCCACTGCCACGGCCGGCAGCGGCTGTTTTTCCTTTACCCGACTGGAAACCGTTCTGCGCCCATCTCACCCCATCGCCGGCGCCCCGCCTGCACGGACGATCTGCGATGAGTTCGAAGGACGACCCCTTCGGCCCGGCGGGCAAGACGGTCATTCGCGCAAATCCGCGGAGCAAGCAAAAATCGACGCTAATTCCCGAGCTGCCCTTCGCGGACAGAGGCCAGTCCTCTCCAGTCAAGGATTCGACGGTGTTCGATCCAGGCGGCGGGTGGTCGCCAGGCTGGGCATCCGGAACCGTGATTTATCAAGGTGGCCCCGGCGATGTTGGTGCGCCGACAGGCTCTGCTGGGACTGCGCCGAGGACAGGCATCGAGCAGGAAAGCCTATTCAACGCCGGGAGCGGCATCAAATACGCCGCGGCAAACCCCATTCTCGCCGCGGCGGCACCTTTGCTGATGCTGCTCGGACAGCTCAGGCTCTTGCCCGTTGAAAGACAGGCGGCGCCATTGGCGCGACATGTCATGGAGGCGATTGAGAAATTCGACCGGATAGTTGAGAAGTCAGGCGTTGCCGAAGAGGATGCCCGGATTGCGAAATTCGCCCTCTGCGAAACCGCCGACGATCTCATCGGTAACCTGCCGTGGCCCAGGACTGACGCCTGGGCGCCACACGGGATGCTGCGGCAATTCTTTCACCTCGAGCCCACCGGCACCGGCTTCTACGAAGCGCTGAACAAGATCCTGGCCAGTCCCGAAAAACACTACGATCTGCTCGAACTGATGCATGCCTGCCTGTCGCTGGGTTTCGAAGGCCAGTATCGAGGCGTGACGCGACAAGACAACAATCTCGAACGCGTTCGTCGCGACGTCTACGAGACGCTTCGCTATTTCAGGCCGCGTTCCGGTGGAGACATCTCGCCGCATTGGCAGGGCCTAGCGGCGACGATGGCGCAGTCCTCCGCCCGCCTGCCGCTTTGGGTCGTCGCGGCAGCGGCGACCGCGTTGCTGACAGCGGCGTTCTTCGCATTGCGGGTCTTCATCACCAATGAAGGTGAGGCGGTCGCGGGTGAATTGCTGGCGCTCGACCCATTAACACCAGTCGTCATAGAACGCGCCGGCGTGGCGCCGTTGGCTGAGCCGGCGAAAGTCACCCCACCAGCGGCCACCGCGCAGATTGATCGTATTCGTGCGGCATTGGCCAAGGATCTCGAAGGCGGCGGGCTGACCATCGGCACCAAGGGCGACTTCATCGTCGTGGAGATCAACAATCTCCTGCTGTTCCAGTCCGGCAGGGCCGAGGCGAGGCCGGAATTCCAGCCCATTGCCACCGACATCGCCGCGGCTCTGGAACACGAGCCTGGACCAATCCGGATCGTCGGCCACACGGACAATGTGAAACCACGAAAGTCGAGCGCGTTCAAATCCAACTTCGACCTTTCCGTCGCCCGGGCGAAGGCAGTCGAAGTGTTGATGGCAGTGAAATTCAGCGATCCCTCGCGACTGACGGTCGAGGGCAAGGGCGAGGACGAGCCAATCGCCGACAATGCGACACCGGATGGCCGCGCCAAGAACCGCCGTGTCGATGTGATGATCCCCAGGGAGGAAACACTGTGAGCACGGCCCGCTGGAACCACCCATGACGCGTTGGCTGTTGCGGATATTCAGCGTGATCGCGCTGGCCGGCTTCGCCGCGGCAGTGTGGTTTGGCGGGCCATTGATCCGCTTCGCCGACATCCGGCCGCTCGGACCTGGGTGGCTGCGCGCGACGATCATTGGTGTGATCCTCGCGCTGCTGGCGCTTTTTTACGCGCTGCGTTTCTGGAAAGCGAGGAAGGCGCAAAAAGCGCTCGAAGCCGTCGTTGCTCACAATGACGACTGCGATGACGATTCTCGGGTGCTCGAAGCGCGGATGAATGAGGCCGTGGCGGCGCTCAAACGGTCGAGCGGCAAGCGCAACTTTCTCTATGAGATCCCCTGGTACGTTGTCATCGGCCCGCCGGGTGCCGGCAAGACAACGGCTCTGGTCAATTCAGGCCTGAATTTTCCGCTTGCCGGTTCGGGGGACGCCCAACCGGTGGCCGGTGTTGGCGGAACACGTGCCTGCGACTGGTGGTTTACCGATCAGGCCGTGCTGATCGACACCGCAGGTCGTTATACGACGCAGGACTCCAATCCCGAGATTGACAAGAAGAGCTGGCTCGCATTCCTGTCACTGCTCAAGAGGTACCGCACCAGACAACCGATAAACGGCGTCATCCTGGCCATCAGCCTTGCCGATGTGATGAGCTTCGATGATCAGCAGCTTGATGCCCACATCGTCGAGATACGCAGCCGCCTGAGAGAAATTCACGAGACGCTGAAGATCCAGTTTCCCGTCTATCTGCTTTTCACCAAGGCCGATCTGGTTTCAGGGTTCACGGATTATTTCGGCGGTTTCGACGAGGCGCGCAGACGCAAGGTATGGGGCACGACATTCCAGACGGCGGAGCGCGATAGGAACATGGCCGCCGCGGCTCCTGCCGAACTCGATGGGCTGGCGGAACGACTCGCGGACGAGATGGCCGACCGCCTCCAGGAAGAGGCTGATCCGGTCACGCGCATCTCCATCTTCGGCTTTCCGGCTCAGTTCGGCGCGCTGAGGGGGCGCATAACCAGTTTTGTCGCCGGTCTATTCGACCCGTCCCGCAGCCAGGTGAACGCCAGCCTGCGTGGACTCTATTTTTCGTCAGGCACGCAAGAGGGAACGCCCATCGATCAGGTGCTGGGCGCAATCGGCCGCAATTTCGGGGGCAATTCCCGCCCGCATCTTTCCGGAACCGGCAAAAGCTTCTTTTTGCATGATCTGCTGACGGACGTCATTTTTGCCGAATCGGGATGGGTTTCGTATGACAAATCAGCTGCGAGGCGGGCGGCGGTGGCCAGATTTGGCGGCCTCGGTACGATAGCGCTGATCGCTGCTGCCGCACTCGGTACGCTCGCTCTGAGCTTCGCGGCCAACCGCTCGCTGATCGCGTCCGCAACGGTTGCCATGGGCCAGTATCGCGCGACGGCGGAAACGCTGCTCAAGGCGGCCACGGTTACCGATGTGGACCTTGAAAACGTCATCGGCCCGCTCGACCAGTTGCGCGACCTGCCGGCCGGGTTCGAAGCCGCTGAGCTAGCGACACCGATCGGGGAGACGTTCGGCCTCAGTCAGCGGGAAAGGCTTCTTTCCGCGTCCCGGACCGCTTATCGGAAAGGCCTGGAACGCATGTTGCGCTCGCGCCTGCTGATCCAGGCCGAGCGAACGATCCAAGCCAAGATGGGCGATCCCGCCGCACTCTACGAGCCGTTGAAAATCTACCTCATGCTTGGTGGCAAGGCGCCGAAGGTCGATGACGCGCTGATCGTTTCCTGGATGAAGCAGGATTGGGAACAGAACCGATACCCGGGCGAAAACAACCGCGAGGGACGAGCGCACCTCGAAAAGCACCTGCGCGCCATGCTCGCCTTGGACGACGCCTATGACCCCGTTTTCGAACTGAACCAGCCACTTGTTGAAGCCGCACAACGCTCTCTCGAACGCATGAGCCTTGCCGATCGAGCGACCGCTTTGATCAAGTCGGCGATCTACGCGGCGGCGCTGGAGGACTTTTCCATTTCCCAGCAAGGTGGTCCCGAAGCGCAACTGCTGTTCGAACGTATCGATGGCAGCGATCTGGCGGACCTTCGTGTTCCCGGTCTCTACACTAATGCCGGCTTCAACAGGTTCTACCTTGCCCAACTCTCGCGCATTGCGCAGATGCTCGTCGACGAGCAGTGGGTTCTCGGTGGTGGCGGAGAGCAAGGCGACATCGATCAGCAATTGCTCAGGCTCGGCCCCGAACTTCTCGATCGCTACGGCAAGGCGTTCGCCGCGGCGTGGAACAGCGTTCTCGACCAGTTGAAATTCAAGGCGATGCTGACAGACAAGCCGCACTATACCGCGCTTTCAGCCGCTGCCTCCCCCAGTTCGCCGATAAAGCGGCTGTTTTCGGCGATCGCCAACGAGACGGCGCTGACACGGGACCTAGGTGACGGTCCTGGCGCCGAGACAGAATCCGCGGCTCAAAACCAGCAACGCAGCGCCGCAGAATTAGCCAAGGGCTTAGCCCGTATCGGCATACACATAGCCAACGGCAAATCGCAAATCCGCGCCGGCGCACAGCCCGCTGACGTACAGAACTTGAATCCGGGCGCGAACATTGAAGCGCGATTCAAATCATTCCAGGTCCTGGTGAACGGGCCCGCCGGACATCGCCCGATCGACGCACTAACCCAGAACTTCAGCGACATCTATCAAAGCCTGCGACTGGCCACCGAAGTTCCTTCGCAGGTGGAGCGGCTCAACGGTAATCTGCAGCTACAGATTGCCACCCTTCGCGCCAATGTCTCGCGTCTGCCCAAGCAACTCGGCCGGATGGTCAACACGACGGCAGATGAGTTCGAAGGTAACGTCGCCGAAACCTCGGTGACAAACTTGAACCAGATACTCGACCAGACGGTCACAGCCCCCTGCGAGGCAGCGATCAACGGCCGTTACCCCTTCGACGGGAGCAGCACCGAGGACGTCGCCATGGCCGATTTCGCGAAGCTGTTCGCCCCAGGCGGACTGATGGACCGGTTCTTTGCACAAAATCTGGCCTCGCTGACCGACATGACCGGCCAGGACTGGCGTTGGAAACAGGATACGCGCTTTGGACGCAACTTGTCGAAATCGACCTTGAAGGACTTCCAGTTGGCTGCGGAAATCCGCATTGCCTTTTTTCCATCGGGCGCTTCAGTACCCTCCGTCAGCGTCACCTTCACACCCTTCTCGCTGCATGGCGATGCCGACATGGCCGTACTTGATGTCGATGGCCAGACCGTTCAGAGCAACCAGACCGGAAATGGGCCGAGCACGGTGACTTGGCCGACCGGTACGGCTACCCCATCCGCGAGCCTCAGCCTGACACCAGAAATGCCAGGGCGCCAGTCCGCCATCACGTTCGAAGGGCCGTGGGCCTTGACGCGGCTTCTGAACAAGGCGGCTATCACGGGCAACGAGGGCAGCATGCAGGCCCACTTCGTGATCGGCGGGCGCGACGTCACCTACACGATCCAGACAGGGTCCGGCACCAACCCCTTCCTGCTCCCTGCCCTTTCCGAGTTCACCTGTCCCAAGGCGTTCTGAGATTGAGATGATCCTGGGCAGTAAGCCGCAGAAGCGCAAAACCAGGCACACACATATTTTAGTTTTCGATACTTTAATGTTTGAGCCTGTGGCAAAGTGGCACGAACGCGCCCGAAGGCGCGTCGCGGAGGACGCTGGGTGAAGCGTTTGGTGGCAAATTGAACAATGTCGCCCTTCCCATTGAAAGCTTCGGCGTGAGCCACAGAGGCTGTGTGCGGGAGCTCAATGAAGACAACTACCTGGTCGAGCCCCAGGCTGGCCTGTGGTTGGTCGCCGACGGGATGGGTGGTCACGACGCCGGAGAAGTCGCTTCAGCCAGTATCGTCAATCATCTGGCAACGATCGGGATTGCCAGCTCCGCACCGGATCTTCGGGCGCGCTTCGAAGACAGGCTGAGCAGGGCTAATGCCGAGATCCGCCGCATATCCCAGTCTCGCGGGATAACAATCGGCTCAACTTTTGCCGCCCTGCTTGCCATAGACGGGCGGTTCGCCTGCCTCTGGGCTGGTGACAGCCGCGTGTATCTGATCCGCGAGGCCTCGATCTCGCAAATATCGAAGGACCATACTGAGGTTCAGGAACTCATCGATAAAGGCATGCTCACCGAAGCCGAAGCGCTCACCTGGCCGCGCCGCAATGTCATTACGCAGGCAGTCGGCGTCAGCGACGAGATTGTCATCGATTTCCAGCAAGGTGAAATCCTGCCGGGGGACATCTTTGTGCTGAGCACCGATGGCCTGACGGCGCATGTCACTGATGCTGAGATCAAGGCTGCGACAGTGTCCGCGACACCTCAGTCGGCGTGTGAAAACCTGCTGGAAACGGTTCTGGCGCGTGGCGGAACAGACAATGTGACCATCGTGCTTGTCAGGGTCGCGGGCGGATACGATAGCCAGTCGCCCCGTCCAGCTGCGTACAAAGCGCGGGGGCGGGGCTGATGAGCGCCGACGACAAGACGCGGATATCGCCAGGCGCGGCCAACACTGCCGTGGGCACGCAACTGAGCGGTATCTACGAACTTGACGAGCGGATCGCATTCGGGGGCATGGGCGAAGTCTACCGGGGCCACAACATCCAGACCGGCGACCACGTTGCGATCAAGATCGTTTTGCCGGAATTCGCGCGCGACCAAACGATCTTGTCCCTGTTTCGCAAAGAGGCAACTATCCTGAACCACCTGTCGCATGACGCGGTGGTGCGTTATCACGTCTTCACGATCGATCCGGGGATCGGTCGTCCCTACCTCGCCATGGAATTCGTCGATGGAGCGTCGTTGTTCGACATCATGCGACGTGGGGCGATGCCGACGGGAGAGGTACGAAAGCTGTGCCATCGCCTCGCTTCCGGTCTAAGCGCCGTGCACCAGGCCGGAGCAATACACCGCGACCTCTCGCCGGATAACATTATTCTGCCGGGGGACCGGGTTGACCGTGCGAAGATCATCGATTTCGGCATCGCACGCTCGGCGACGGTGGGCGGAGAGACCCTGATAGGCGGAAGGTTCGCGGGAAAGTACAACTATGTTTCGCCCGAACAACTCGGGCTCTACAGCGGCGACGTCAGAGAGCAGTCCGACATCTACAGCCTTGGGCTGGTATTGGTTGCCGCCTTGCGCGGCAAGCCGGTCGATATGAGCGGCTCGCAGTTCGAAGTCATCGAAAAGCGCCGGACCGTGCCTAATCTCTCCGATATCGATGACGATTTTCGCGGCATTGTCGAAGCCATGCTTCAACCGGATCCGCGAGACCGGCCCGTCAGCATGGCCGAAATCGCCAGGATGACACGTGACGACAACGAGGAGACAATCCCGCCGACTTCCCTCACACCCCGCGTTAGGCCGGGTTTGCCGCCGATAGGGCAAGCCGCTGCTCCAGCCAGCAAGAATGAGGTCGAGCGGCACGACGACGCAGACGCGACGGGTTCAGGTAGGCCGCGCTTCGTCCAGCATGTGCGGCCCGCGCATTTGTCTGGACCGCCGCGCCCGCCCCCCCTCGGCGCTGCACGTACGGCCATGGCCGAGGTGCCTGGCAAATCCACAAGGACCCGAACGATCGCGCTCTGTGCCTTGGCGGCGCTAGCCGTGGCCTCTGGAGGCGGCCTTTATCTGGGCGGCGTCATGACGCCCGCGACGCCGACTGTCGGCAAGACGTCGCTTTCCGCGGCAGAGCCAGCAAAGCCCACGCCCCAAACGTCACAGCCCGCCGCTACGCAGGATGTAGCGAACGCGCCCGAGCCGCCAAAGGTTGTTCCGCCGGCGCAGCCGGAAACGCAGGCCGGCACACCGCCCGCCGAGGATAAGCCACATGCTGTGGCAGCTCAAAGACTGCCGTCGGCCAAGCCCGTCGACATACCTCTACGAACCGAGGCGCCGCCGAAGCCAATCGCGACGAACGCGCCGCCGCCCGAAAGGGCATCGCCGGCAATCCAGCCCGACACGACGGCCAGCGATAGGCAAAAGCCGACTTCGCCCGCTACGACCGCTCCAACCCCGCCAGAAGCCGAAACGGTCCAAACTCCGCCGCCGGCTGAGACGGAGGTTGTCGAGACCAAAAAGCCCGAACCACGGGCCAGCCCGCCGGCCGCCCCAATCCCGGAACTGAAATCGAATGCAGGTTCAGCGGTGGATGCCAACGGCAACAGCCAGATTTCTGCATTGCCGACAGGCAAGCAGCCGAACCAACGCGTTGTAGCGTTGAACGTGCCCAAACCAGCGATCCCCCCGGCGGTCGACGATATCGCTCAACGCGTCGCCTGGGTTCGCGCCTTCGGCGGCGGCGACTGTTTCTATGCCGCCGTCACATCTGCTACCGACAAGGCCGCCGCAATCGAAGGATTTGGCACGGCCGTCCAGCCATTCGAACGCATGCTCGGCGATTTCCAGGCAAAATTCCATGTCGAGCCAGACATCAGCGTCCGCCTCATTGAGCCAAGCCAATGCGAGGTAACCAATTTTCTGCGCTTTCTGGGACAGACCGCGGCCGACCAGCCGCAGCTTGTTCTCGACCGAACATCCGTGCCGAACGGTACGCCGATTAGCGGTACATTGGTAACGCGCAGAGGACTCATCTCCAGCGTTCTGCTGATCGACCACAAAGGAATGGTGTTCAATCTCGACGACCGCATCGTCACCGGGTCGGACAAGGCGACCTTCAGGATCCCGATTGGTCTCGGCGCGGCCGATAAGGCTGCTGGAAAGTCCGTGCCGCAGATAATACTGGTGATCACGGGCCCTCGCGACATTCAGTCGGCTGCCTTCTCCGATCCCACGCCGGCTTCGGCGCTGTTGCCCAAAATCATCGAGGAAGTCGAGACCGACGGATCTCGGTTCTCAGCCACTGCCAAGTATTTCCGGCTCGGCGGATAGCGTGGGCCTAGCATGGAACGCCGCCGCTGGTGTTTGACCGCTTGGTCTGCCCTGCCCGAAAAGCAGCAGGTCCGGTTCCAGCCCTATCTGCCCCGAGGGCGCGCATGAAACTCGCGATTATTTTGGGCGCTCCCCTCGCCCTGCTGTTGTCCAGCCAAGCGCGAGCCGAGTTCACGGTCTGCAATCAGACACTCGATGTCGTCAATCTCGCCGTCGGCCAGAAGGTCGACAATGCGGACCAGACCGATGGATGGTGGACCATCGGCGCAAACCAATGCGTGAACGTTATCCGGGAGGAACTGACCAACCGCTACGTCTACATCTATGCAACTGACGTGTTTGGTCATGCCATCCTCGCCGGATTGACCGAAATGTGCATCGAACGGCGACGTTTCTCGATCCGCGGCAGTGACGAATGCTGGCAGCGCGGCCACATCACCGCCCGGTTTCTGGAAGTCGACACCCTCGAACAGGTGCGGTGGACCTTCTTCCTGACCGCAAGCAATCCGTGACACACCATATCGACACGAGCTTCAGACAGAAGAAGCAGGCGCGCGCCGCCCTTCGCAGGCGCACGCTATGGCGTAGGTTGATGGTGGGTTTGACCTCGGCTGTGCTGCTTTGCGTGGCCGCCGGTTTTTACCTGACCGCGGACTATTGGTCATTCGGCGACGAAGACGAGGAGTTGCATGCGGTCGAGGGGGCGGACGATGTGCCGGCCGACGCATCCGTCTACGTGCCAGCGCTGATCGATCTGGCGGGGGACCCGATGTGGATCACCCTTGCGCCAGATGCCGGCGCCGCAACCAAAGGCCGAGTGGTCCCGCGTCCGGCAGAACTCGATCAGGCCGACGTTTCTCCCCAGCTCGAAGTCCTGTCAGACGTCATGCTGAGCGCCAGCGAAAAATTCATGACGACGATACCGTCGACGCAGGAGGATTTCGCATTCTTCCAAGCGCAACGAAAAACCGCTGCCGCGCCATCGGGTGATCTGGAGAACGATCTTCAACCCTCGCCTCCCGCCAGGGAACTTGAAGCGGCTTCCGGTCAGAAAGCCGACAGCGACGATCCCGAAGCCGGATGGGGTGAGACGATCGATGCAGGCGATGCAGCCCTGCCGGCATTCCAGAAGACCGAGATCGAGAACAACACGAGCGTCGTAGCCGTCACCAATGAGTACCAGCGATTCGCGGCGACCGAAGACACGTTCGTAAAGGTTCTCAATGATCGCAGTCTGGACAGCGTAGCGTTGGATGCGCACTTCTCCGCGCAGGATGCCAAGCTGGCAGGCGAGGCCCTGAGCGTGCTTTTCCACCGGGACGGCCTGGCAGCGGGTTACGTCGTTGCGATGCGAGGGTTCAGGCCGACGCGCGACACGAGCGCAATGTCCCTGATGCAGGTTTCGATCTACGCCAAGAACCTGTTCGTCGGCACGCTGACGCGCAACGGCGCGGGCGCCTTCGTGTCGGGTGTTGATCCCTGGGTTCGCGAAGATCTGTTCAACTATTCGGGCGCACAGGAAGAAGGTACGCATAAACGACAGTATCGTCTGCTCGACGCCATCTATTCGACGGCAGCCCGCAACAATGTTCCAACCGGCGTGATCGGCGAGGCGATCATGTATCTTTCGAGAGGACAGGATCTGGACGCCTTTGCAAGCGAGGACCAGCGTCTGGTGATGATCTATTCACAGACGCCCAGGGGCAAGGACGAGGGCGCGGGACGGGTTCTGTATGTGGGCGTGCAGGGGAGCGAGAAAAGCCTCGACTGTTTTGTCTTCCAGCAAAGCGACGGCCAGTTTGCGTGTGTTACAGGTGACGATCAGGTACGCTCGCTGACAGTCACCAACGGCATGGTCACGCCGGTGAATGGCGTCATGACCTCCACCTTCGGACCACGAAAGCACCCCATTCTGGGGACCGTGCGCATCCATAAGGGCGTCGATTGGGCGGCACCCGTCGGCACGCCGATCGCAGCCGCCTTCGATGGCGAGATCACCTTCCAGGGCGATGGGGGAAGCTACGGCAATCTGGTCAAGATCTTGCACAAAAACGGCCGCGAGACGCGTTATGCGCACATGCAGAAATTTGCAATCGAAGCCGGCGTCGGCACCAAGGTCAAGGCAGGCGACGTCATCGGCTATATCGGCACCACCGGATTATCGACCGGCCCTCACCTGCATTTCGAGCTTTACCAAAACGGCGAGGCGATCGACCCCTTGGGCACGGTTACCGCGGTCGCATCGAACGATTCCGCGGTCGAAACGCTCACCGAGCGCATCGTTCACGTCGAAAGTGGCGGTAGTGCTCGCGCCAAGAATCCTAATTCTTCCGCGACGGGCGCCGGCCAGTTCATAACCAAGACCTGGATCAGGATGATGAATACCTACCGCCCGGAGCTTGCACGCACGCTGTCGACCGACGACCTACTCGCCCTGCGCTACGACGCCACGATCTCGCGAGAGATGGTGCGCAACCTGGCGCGCGAAGGCGAGGCCTACCTGCGCCAGCGCGGCCACCAAATCACGGCCGGCCGGCTCTATCTCTGTCATTTCCTTGGAATGGAAGGCGCGCATCAGGTTCTGTCGGCATCAGGTTCGGCGCAGCTGAGCGCTGTCCTGGGGTCGGCCGTCATCCAGGCCAACCCGTTCCTCACCGGCAAGACAGCCAGCTACGTGGTGGACTGGGCCGAAAGAAAAATGGGCCAGAAGCTGACTCATCTGGCAACCGACGCCGGGTCACAGACAACGACCACCGAAATCCGTCAGACGTCGCCGGAGTTCGAAAAATACAAACAGGCCATCACTGCTCTCATGGGCTCGATCCCAAATACGCTCTGAGCGTCAGGTCTGGCATGAGTTTCTTGCGCAGAAGGGTTCCCCCTCGGTTTGCCGCGCAGTTTCGACGGTTATTGCGTTTTTATCCGCATTTCCACGCGGCGGTTGGCAGGATCGTACGGGTTGGCGTTGCGAGGGTTCTTCTCGCCCATGCCGACGGCGTTGATGCGCGCGGCCTCGACACCGCTGGCCGTCAGGAAAGCTGCCACCGATTTCGCTCTTCGTTGTGACAGACCTTCGTTGTAGCGCAGCGTGCCCGTCGCATCGGTGTAGCCTTCGACGACGAAGTTGAACGTGCTCAGCCGGTTGTCTTTCAAAGCCTTGGCGAACTCTTCGAGCTCAGCGCGCGCGGTTGCGTCGAGTTGGGCCGAATCCAGCCCGAAATTGATCAGCATGTCGAGGTTGGATCTGCCTTCCTGCTGCCCATTGGTGTTGCTCTTGTTGCACTCCTCTTCGGAACCGACACAAATTCCTCGAGATTTGCCAAGATCGGCTGCGCCGGCAAAAAACTTCACGATGTCTTCTGATTTCCGAGCCGGATCGGCGGAAGCATGGTTCGAGAAAAACACGACCGCCAACACAAAGGCTGAACGACTCCACTGCATAGCGCTCCTCCTGTTTGAGTATCCGATTTTGATCGACCGCGAACATATCAAATTCCAGCGCAATTGTCTGTGGCCAAACGTTGGAGGTGCGATCATCGCGACTGTTTTGGCCGTGGCACGGCTTGAGACTTGACCCGCGCCGTGCCTGAGGCTTGAGTGGCCAAAGTTCCTCGATGAAAGCGCGGCGTTCATGGCCCATGGGCTCCGATTCAAAACGGCACGGGATCTTTTCGCAGCTTGTCCCGCTATCACCAGGGACATGCGCACTCCTCCGACCGAACAGCACTCGATCGCGTTTTGCCGCGACCTCCTCGCCGGGCGCATTCCTGAGGAAGCGATTACATTTTGCGCCTACCTGCTTCCCGAGCGGGCCGCAGTCTGGTGGGCCCACGAATGCCTAAGCCATCTGAGCGACCTCTTCGATGAGACCGATCACCGGTTGCTCGGTCTTGTCCGCGACTGGGTGAGCGAACCCGACAGCCCCCGCCATCGAACAGACGTCAGAGCCGCCGCGGCAAAATCGCCAACGACCCCGGTCGGCTGGATTATCCTAGCTGCGGGATCGCGTGAAGATCGGTCAGCTGTGGCCGCGATGCCGGCACTGGATTTGCAGCATTCTCCTGCTGCCTATGCAATCAATGCCGGAATTCTGGCCGGTCTGGCACGCGTGGCGCTCGTGGACCGTTTCTCGGTGCTGTCGGCGTTCGTCGAAATCGGTATCCAGATGGCCGAGATCGAGGCCCTCCACCAGTCAACGGATGCATCTTAGGGGCACTCGCCCACACGACCGGCACCCACAGAACTGGAGGACGCCCTCCGTCCCGCCTACTTGCAACCCCCTTGAGCCCATTTGGCGAGCGCCACCTTGAAGCGTGTCCCAAGCGGATGCTGCAAGCGCAGAACGGAGACATCGTTGGCGGCGAAATTCTTCGCCTGATCACACAGTCGGGTCTCGTTCCACTCATGGCAGCCGTCGCAGTGCTTGCCCTGCCATACCGAATTGTCGAGGCCCTCCACCGGACTGAAGCGTGGCTCGCCTTTTATGAGCTCCGCAATACTCTTCCCATCGATTTCGGGGTCGCCGAAATCGATCGGAACGTCGAAAAAGATCGGGTCGTCAGAGGCGAGTTTTGGGATTTTCTGACGGAGCACATTGAGTGCGAGTTGGGCGTCATTGGCGGAGCTCGACGGATTAGCAGTGGCATTGCGCGTATCCGAGTCGCCTTGCGGTCCGGGAACGCCCGCCTCACCGACGATCAGCGGTGCGTTGAGATCAACCTTGTGCAGGACGACCTCGGTGGTCAGCGAGACGTTGCTCCAGGGGCGCTGCTTGCTAGCGGTTGCCTTGAACACATCGGCGGTAACACGGTTCATCGCCTCAGTGATGGACACATTTGTCTCGCCAATGTGCGCAAGCAACGCCGAGGTGAACGGCGAATGTTTGCCGGATCCGTCGTAGGCGACCTGATTTGGACTGGTGGCGAACGCGACAAGCGTACCGGCACCGCCATTCTCGATCGAGATTTCCGCAAGGCCGCTTTTTGCTCCCCTGACGCCGGCGGTCTTTGCCAGCACCTCGGCTAGAGGATTGTCGCGACAGGCGTCGAGGAAAATAAGCCTTATGCTGGTCTCGCGAGACATCTGTCGCAGAACGAAATCGACAGGCACCGCCTCGAAGTCGAGCGAAGTCTCGTCCTCCAGGGCGGCATCGATCGGAAGAAGATAGTTGCTGCCTGAAACCTGCAAGCCATGGCCCGCATAGAAGAAAAGCGCGATGTCCGCCCCGCGCACCTGCTTTGCGAACTGCGCTATTGTCGTCTGGGTCTGCAACTTGGTCAGATCGAAGCCGGAAACGACTTCAAAACCAAGATCTTTCAGGCTTTCGGCGATGGCTTTGGCGTCGCGCACCGGATTGGCGAGTGCCGGGGCGTGCAGATATTGGGAGTTGCCAAGTACCAGCGCTGTACGGCGCTCGGCATCGGCTGCCGTCAAAGTGAAAAGCAGCGCAACTGCCGCGAGCCCGATTGCGCGCAGAAGGCTACTGCGACGGGCGATCAGATCGAAACCCACCGGGACAACAGATCCTTCCTCAGTTGACGAGCTTGGTGGCGGAAAACTCGATCCGCCGATTGAGCGCCTTGTTCTTCGGCGTGTCGTTGCCGGCGACTGGGCGTTCCTCGCCGTAGCCGGTCGCCGTAATCTGCGTGCGCGGAATGCCCGCTCCAACAATGGCGTCGGCCACTGCCTGGGCCCTGCGCTCCGATAAGCGCTTGTTCTCTGCAACCGGTCCATCGGCATCGGTGTGTCCGGAAACTTCGACCTTTAGGCCTGGGCATTTGCTGACGACACCGACGACCTCAGCGAGGAGCGGGCGGCTTTGGGCATCGAGCCGCGCGCTCGCGGGGCGAAAATAGATCGCCCCGGTACGGGACAGCACCGCAAACCTGTTGAGGCATTCCTCATCGTTGAAGTTGGTCTTCGTCGCATCGGTGGCGACGGGCCCGACCTCGGTGCTTGCCGCAACGGTCTGGGCGGGGGGCGGCTTGCTTCCGTCGGCCGTGAACACGAAATCGAACGACACCGATGCGGTAGGAACAATGTTGGTCACACTGGCCGCCTGTTGGAGTTTGTCGACATTGGGCAATAGACCGAAGTCTTCCACATGCACCGCGACAGGGGCCTCCGAGGCGACCGACACCATGGTGTCGCTGACCATGGTCACCACGACATTGGCCTCAAGATCCTTGTCGACCCCATGCAGGTTGAGACGGAATGGAAGAACCGCCTTCATACGTCGCTTGGTGGCGAGGTCGGCAAATGCCGCCGGATCCACTTTCGCTGTCAGTTCGGCGGTTGGAAACTTGTAGGTCTCAAAGAAGAGGAACCGCATCCGGACATTGCGCAGGTCGACCCCGGTATCGACTGAGTTGAGGTCAAAGGAGACCTTGGCGTCGCCGGTCGAAGTGAGGCTGCCGGAAATATTCCTGATCTTGTTGGTTTCGACGATCGTGTTCTTCTTGACCGACTGATAGGTGAGGACCGAAGCGGTCGGATCGAGCGTCCAGTTTGTCTGCGCGTTCGCCGTTCCCAGTCCGGGCAAAAACAACACGAACACCGAAACGATCAAGCCAAGCGTCTTCGCGGCGACTCTGCTTCTTGACCGTGCTTTGCGCCAGACTCCGAGAACTTCGAACATGGCTCCCCCTGCCTACGACAACAGAACCCCGTATCGACATCACGACCATGCGGTGTCTCCAGAGAGCATAGAGCACTTGCTGCCAATTGGCGAGCATCCCGGTTGGTGTGTTTGGCCAGCCCGCGATCCCGGCATCACGATACCGCACCTTGCCTGAGTGCGGGGGATTCGAAGGTCCTGCTATTCCCATCCCAAAGACGTCAGGAACTCAGCGCGGGCGCGGATGATCCGCGGATCGAGGAACCGCTAGAAAGCTATCTTAAGTCCGAGCTTGGCGCCAATAGTGGAGCTATCCGAGGAGGCCTTACCACGGACTTCGCCGTTGACGGTCGTCAACTCCGAAACTTTCAGGTTGAACCCCGTCGATAGCGCCACGGAAAAATCCGCATCGTCGAAGGCGATCGTCCTGGTACCGATCTCGGTCGTGTTCTTGTAACCGAAACGCTGCTGCAATTCGCCACGCGCATAGGGGCTGAACACCATACCGTTGCTCAGCGTGTAATCGCCATAAATGCCAGGCTCGAACTTGATGGCGCCAAATGAAAGCCGGCTCTTGCCGAACTGATTGCCACCGCTGTCAGTGTAGGGATCGCCGCGGAATGAAACACCAAGCAGGCCGCCACGCAGATCGAAACGGGTGCGTTCGCCCAGCGCGAAGATGTGGCCGACAGATCCCGTGACCGCGTAGCCCTCGGTGTCATAGCTGCCGGTGGTGTCAAGCACCCCGTTCATCACGTCGCTTCGGCCGAAGAAACCGGAGGCCGAGACCAGCGCGTAATTGTAGTCCTTGCGCAACAGCGCGTAGCCGCCGAACAGTCCGGCCTTGTTGTTACCTTCCCCTATGGCATCAAATCCCTGGAAGGCTCCGAGATTGACGTCAGTCGAGGCGTAGCCGGCGAATACACCGATGTTCAGGCCATACTCATTGTCGAACTGGAAATGCTTGGCGGCATTGAAGTCCAGGCTGATGGCGGCCGAAAAATCATTGGCATCGAAGCTCGGGCCCGGGCCATTCAGGCCGCCGCCACTGATGTTATAGCCGTCATGCTCGGTATGAGCGAACTGGCCGGAAGCAAAGACCCCGAAGCTCGAAGAAACCGGTACCATTCCAGATCCGGATGCAGGCGAAAGGTGGAGGTCAGCATCGATCGCGTCGCGGTTTATGCCGTAGAGAGCGTCGAGTGCCACCTCGACCGCGCCCGCGTTGGTCGCGCTGGTCGGCGCCGCCGCAATGCCGAAACTGGCCGGCGTGGCACGCAGGAACAAGCCGCCATTCGGGCCGTTCACGATCTCATAGCTGAAAAGCGAACCCGGCGTGCCGGAAATACTTCCGAGACGGAAGGTGCCGGCAACCGGTCCGCTGGCCGAGACGATGATCGGGATATTGGTCACTTGGGCGAATTGGGGGGTGCCCAGCAGATTGACAATAATGGTGCTGGTGCCGGCAGCCGAAAACGCATTGGCAACGAGTTGATCCGACCGTAGCGTCTGTTGGTTGATGTCGAGGCTGATGGTGGCGCTGTTGAGGGCGAGGCCGCCGAGCATCAACACGTCGTCGGCGACACCGTCCATCATGTTGATCAGGGAATTTGTCGCGATGATCGAACCCGGCATAGTGACGTTGCCGTTGATGAACAGCGTTGAACCGTTACCGAGGTTGAGTTGGTTTATGCCCTGCGTGCCACCGCTGAAGCGAAGGGTCGAATGGTCGGCCGAAAAATTGTCGAAGCCGGCAAAGTTCTGGCTCTTGCCGCCGGCGGCAAGGTCGGTGTCGACGACTGTGCCGTTGGCGCCTGTACCGCTGAATAGCACCCCGTCGCTAAGGATGAGCGGCTCGACGGCGCCGATATGATCGATGGTTAGCGTGTTGGGTCCAAGGCCGGTAATGTCACCCTCGATCGTGCCACCCGACAAATGGACATGTTCGGCGTCGATGCCGCCCTTTATGTCGCCGCCGACGACCGAGACGCTGTCGAAGCCTAGGCCGCCGGTGATGTTGCCACCTGTCGTGGCGCCTATGGTTCCGCCGTTTATGTTGACGGTGTCGTCGCCGTCATTGCCGAATATGCTGCCGCCAATGGTGGCGTTGCCAGCGACCATTATCGTGTCGTTTCCGGCCGCTCCGTCGAGGTCGAGGTCGACCGCGGCACTGCCGCTGACGCTGACCCGGTCATTGCCAGCCCCGGCATCCAGGGCATCAACTGTGCCCCCCGCAATGATGATGGTGTCATTGCCATCGCCCCCGGAGAGAACGCCGACGGTCGGCGCGCTGAAAAAAATTCCCTCCTCGGTAGTGAGGATGCCGATCGATAACAGGTCGTCACCTCTGCCGCCGGTCACATTGCCAACCTGTGTACCGTCGCCGAATATCACGGCGCTGTCGGCACCATCTCCAAGGTCAATGTCCTGAATACTGCCGGCCTGAATGACGACCAGGTCATCCCCGGCCCCGGTATTGAGATTGGCCGCGACGGTTGGGGCGTACGGAACCCCCAAGAAATCCCCATAGAACATCTCAAACCGGTCGTTGCCGCCGAGGAGTTCGATTGTACCGTCCGCCGGCTGTAAGGAGGTCGACCCTCCCGCAGGCAGGCCGCCTACACCGGGTGTTGTCGCCGCTTTATCGGTCAGGAGGCCGCCAAAAATTCTCACGACGTCGTCGCCATTGCCGTCGTAGTCGTTGACGATGACTTCCGACGAGTTCTCGAACCCGCTAAATCGGGTGGTGAATACGCCATCGACGTCCTGAAAATCCCCGGTCGTCGTGCAGTTCACGGTAACCGATGTCGCCTGGAAGGGAGTGCCGCCGCCGTTTGCAGTAGCGGAGCAGGCCGCCGCGCCAGAGACTTGGAACGTGGACGCCGCCGCTAAGGCGAGCAACGAGACTCCCGTCAATTGATAGGCCTCGCGCGACACTCTCATTCGACCCCACCTTACGAGAAATCGATACCGTCACAAATCAAGGCAATTAAATAGATCAACGATCCATCTCATGGGATCGTTGACTGCTTAACCGGCACTGTACGCGTCGCGTTGCTGGGCGGCAATGGTTTGGCGTTCGTTCTCAGGAGACTATAAGGCTATCTGTGGCGACAAGGACACTATCGTAAACTTAAATGAGCCTGTCAAAAGCAGTGGCCAAACTTCAAAGGCATCTTTAAAGATCAGAATAGGCCGCCGAAACAGTCAGATCTCCCGCATGTGCAATCTTGCGATGGTAGCTTGCCCATATTTCGCCACCACACTGCTCAACCCAGCGGTAGCAGAACGAGAAGTCGGTAGGGAGGTCCAGTTCCGGCGTCACAATCTTCGCAAACGGCGTCAGGAAATTCTCGAACTGAGCGGTGTACTTGCTCTTTCTGTAACGAGACCGGTCCACCGTCTCGGGTAACTTCTCGATTATGGCCGTCACGCAGTCGCGGGAGACCAGAAAGATGCCCGTGCCGCATGACGTTACCCGGACAAAGCCTTCTTGCTCTTGCCGAGGTTCGACGACGGTTCCGATGAACTCCAGGCTTTGCGCAAAGGCTTTGTCGAAGGGCAGTGTCGAGAGGGAGTGGAGTTTGCGCAGATCGATCCGGCGCCGCGGATACAGGGTGCCGACGACTTGCTTGTCCAGCGCCAGCATCGCCGCGATAAGATCAGGTGAAAAGCCCATGTCACTGTCGATCATCAGAATGTGGCTGCAATCCGGTTTATTGTAGTAGAAATTCGTGAGCAGATAGTTCCGCGAAAATGGAATATCCGTGTACTCGATTTCCGACAACGTGAAGGCGTAGTTGGACAGGCTCTTATGAGTTAAGACCGCGAACAAGCTGCGAACGAACACGCTTTTGTAGGCTGCTCCATAAACCGGCAGCGCAAGATTGATCTTGGTCGGCATCTTGTCCTCCACAGTCCAATGACTGATCGCATACAAATCCCTTTTCCCTATCTTTGACAGGATTCTTGGTATAAATTTTGGTGACCTTCGCCGGTATGAGGGCAGGCGCTCAGGCTGATTGTGGTTGCGTCGTGGTGCGTTGGGAAGTTGCTGGACCAAGATTGAGGCAGGCCGGAGCGAGCATGCTGATATGACCCACTGCAACAGACTTCTGTTTCGTGTCCCACTGTTTCTCATTTTTCTGCTTCTTGGCTCAGCTGGTGCTCGCGCCGCGGTCGAGCCGAGCGCGGCGCCGCAGCCACGCAACCGGCTAGCGATCGTCATCGGGAATTCGAACTATCAAAGCAGCCGACTTGAGCATCTCCCCAATGCCGCAAATGATGCCGCAAAGCTCTCAGAGAGCTTGAAGCGGCTAAATTTTGAGGTCCTGACGGGCACCGATCTTTCGACCCAAGATTTTTCCAGAATCTTTCGAGAAGCTGATGCAAGGCTGCCTACCGTCAGCGCAGTTTTGATTATCTACGCCGGTCATGGCGTGCAGTTGAACGGCGAAAACTACCTGCTCCCGGTCGATACGCCCGATCCTGAAAGCCTGGAAAAACTCACCGCCACGGCCATCAAGCTGAATGATGTGATCGCGCGGTTCGCGCGCCGCGACCGCCAGACGTTCATATTCCTGGACGCGTGCCGCAACAATCCGCTCGGTGCCGGTGCCGGCAATGGTCTGGCGCAAGTTGAAGTCGGTGAAAACACGTTCGTTGCCTTTGCCACCCAGCCAGGCAATGTCACGGCCGATGGCGGCGGCGAAAACAGCCCGTTCACCATTGCGCTGCTGAAGAATCTCGAGATCCCCGGGCTCAGCATTTCGGATATGATGATCCGCGTCCGCAACGAAACCGAAGCGTTGACGGTTGGCCGTCAAGTGCCGTGGGATCAATCGAACCTGCGTGAGCAGTTCTATTTCACGGAGCAACAGGTACTCGATCCGGGACAGTTGAGCGCAAGCCTTTCACGCATCCTTGCGGACCCCGCGGCAAAGAAGAGATTGCAAGTCGAGCTTGCCTCCAATGACCTGCAGACCGCCGTGCTAATCGTCGGACAGACGTTGCGGTCGGTCGAGATTCCGGCACCGTCCGCCAGTTCACCGGAGCCGGTTGGCACACAGGTCGCCAATCTGTCTCCGACCGAAAGGGTTGAGGACGCTCGCCAAAGCGTCGTCTCCGGTCTCGAAACGCTCATTGTCGGCGCATCCATGGGCGAGGCGGACAAAGACAAGACAGCCGATCTTGCGCGCAACGTTCAGACCGAACTTCGTCGCTTGGGTTGCTACCGGATGCAGATTGATGGAGATTGGGGCACGGGTTCAATCCGTGCTCTCACCGACTACTACAAGAATACCAAGCAAGTCGCGGCGACGACGGAGCCGAGCGTCGGACTGCTGGGCGATCTCTTTTTGCGCTCAGGCAGAATCTGCAAGCAGCCGGTCATCGTGAAGGCCAAGCCGGCTAAGATAGCGTCGGACGCCGCCCCTTCACGAAACGGCTCCGTACGGACGACTGCGAAACGCTCGCAGGCCGCCCCGAGACGTCCCGCGCCTCCCCCACCGGACATCAGTGGCGGCATAGGCATTGGTGGTGTGTTTTAGGTTGGACCACGTCGCGTCAGTCCATCGCGGCGCAGCTTGCGTTGACGGCGGCAGAGGTGCGCTGAAGTTTCCGGCGCTACGTCTGCTGCGCGTATGGACGATAGCGAGCCGGTCAACAATGGGCCGCGCTCGAGTTCCAGATCAGGTGCTGCAGCCCAATAAGATGCGCGATCCTAGGATATGCTGGCGTAATTGTTCATTCATATTCGGTGGCTCAGTACAAGGTAGATAGCGGGGACTAACATCAACCAGCCCCCCATTCCCAACACCACCAAAATCGCCACGCGCTCGGTTCGCCTGACAAGGTCGGCAATGTTTTCCTCGTTCGTCAAAGAAGCAGCGTCCAGTAGCGCAGGCGCATGATCATCGTTGTCATTTGCCGGTTGGTTTGCGTTGCCACTCTCATTGGTTCTCTGGATCGATGTCATTGTCTTTTGCTCACCAAACATACTGGAAATAGAGGGCCCGCCAGCCACCGAAGCGGCTTGCGGGCCCTATCAGCACAGGAAGGGACGTAGCTGTGCCGATCCACGACATGTCAGCCAAGGAATATGCCGATCACCAAAAATGTGACGGCTGCGGCGAAAGTTGGCGCGAGCAACCAACGCGCTTGGCCAATGCTTTTATCCATCTGCTTTCTCCGAGTCTGGAGAAGCAACTAGCCTAGCCCTAAGCCGTTCCGCCTAGTCTCAAGAGATAAGACCATTGCGTTTTGTGATCGGCCTTTGGTCTGGTCAGGATTCCGACTGAAGCCTGATCGAGGAACGTTCGGCCTGCCGACGTGTTCAGTTGCCTGGCGCACAGAAGACTTGTGCTGTCGCCGGAACAACAGGAGAAAAACCATGAGGATCCACCTTACCAGCACCGCTGCCGCGCTATTGCTTTTGGCCGGCGTCGGCGCAGTTGCGGCACAGGATGTTGTCATCACACCGGAACAGGACACCGTCGTGCGCAAATACGTGAAGAAGCAACCGCTGGCTTCCGTGAACCTTCTCGGACTTGAGCTGAATGTCGGCACGGCTCTGCCGGACACGGTCGAGCTCCATGAGGTCCCCAATGTCAAATACCGGTATGTGGTGATCGACAACCGCACGGTTTTGGTGGACCCGGGCACCCGCAAGATCGTCAAAGTCTACGACTGAGACCTAGAACGAACCCGACCTCCGCCATAGCTGGCGGCGGGTTGGGTATGTCAAATCGCCATTCGGACAGTTGAGATAAACTCCTGAAGTCGAGACGTCGCAACCCCCTCGTGGCGCGCCTGGTGGATCTCTAGAACACGCGCTCAACTCGACTTGGCACAAGGTACTTACTTCCTGGTGATCCAATCCAGCAAGCCAACTTCGACCTGATCGCACCCGGCGTATTCGAGTACCAGGGTCTTAGCCAGATCGCGCCATCGACATTTGGGCGCGTATGTTCCCAACACCAAATCTTTGAACACTGCCCGGAGAACATCGGCATCGAACACTGAGATAGCGAAGGGAACCGGGTCTGCATCCTCCCAAGCTCGGGAGGTGTCATCGCCATGGCTTTGGCGCAGGCGTTTCAGAAGCTCGCGTGATGTCGCGAGCACGCGTCGGGAGTGATCAATATCGCGCGGAAATGCGGCGCGACGTGGCAGGAAGGTGGCTTCAATAGCCGCCCGCGCAATGTCTGTATGGGTATCGAGCATCGCTGCCTCCCTTAAGCAGTTATCGGGGCTGCACCTTCTTAGGTGCTGAGCTGCGAATCTCAGTCATCAGCCCTTGCTCTCGGAGCCGAGCTGTCTTCGCATCCCGTGCCGCCCGCTCGACCTCGATCGACTCGCGCGCAACATCCGAGGTGCGCTCTTTTCTCTCGTGCCTTTTTTGTCGGTGAACCGTTGCCTTCTCCGCATCGTCGCCCCGATCTGACGGTCCCGCGGTGTTGTCGCACAGAACGATTGTGGCCAGATGCGGGCGACCTGGGAGGTGTTTCACCTGCCGAGCCAGCAGCCGCTGCCGCTCGGGCTGCGACTGTTTTGCGAACCGTCTAAAAGGTTGGACATCATGGCCAAGCCAATCATCCACTTTGAAATAATAGGGCGTGATCCTGCGAACCTGCGCCGCTTTACGCGGAACTCTTCGGATGGGAATTCGAGATCGGCGGATCGGTCTCGCCGCTTGTTCCCGACGCAACTATGGCTTCCTTGCCCCGCCTCCGGGGCTCAATCGGTAGCAGGGGCGTTGGAGGCGGGAGAAATTTTGATCCGGATGTAGTCCCGCTTCTCGGACGTGGTGCGCTTTTCAGAGCCCCCTTTAGAAACTCAATTTCCAAGGCTTGCCGGCCTACCAGCCGCTCCAGCGCTGCGATCCGCGCCTCATAGGTCTGCATCGTGTCGGCCGCCGCCACGTCTTCGTCGAAGGAGCCGGCCTCGTATTTCTGAACCCAGATGCGGATCAGGTTACGCGGCAGTTCGTGCCGCTTGGCGAGACCATGCAGCGTCTCGCCGGACAGGAACTCCTGCACTACCTGACGTTTGAACTCGATGCTGTGCGTGCGATAAGCCACCATGGGCTTCCATCCTTCGAAAGCCCGGCTTCCAAGTCAATTCTGCTTGTTCATCCTGTCCGGTCCGAGGGGCGCACTCCACACATGGGTCTCATTTAGCCGGTATTTGCATCGTCATGACGCAGAGAAGCTCGAACAGGAGGGTGGCACCGGTTAGCGCGGTGACGCCCGAAGGATCGAGCGGCGGCGAGACTTCGACCAGATCGGCGCCGATGATGTCGACGCCGGCCAGCGCTCGGATCATCTTCTGGGCCTCGCGCGTCGTTATGCCGCCGATCTCCGGGGTGCCGGTGCCGGGGGCAAAAGACGGATCGAGCGCGTCGATGTCGAACGAGACGTAGGTCGGCGCGTCGCCGACGATCGAGCGCGCCTCGGCCATCACCGTGCCCACGCCGCGCTCCATGAATTCCTCGATGAAGATGATCCGGATGCCGGCCTCGCGGGCGAAATCGTAGTTTTCCACATCGGAGATCGCTCCTCGGATGCCGATCTGGACCATGCGCTTGGGATCGAGCAGGCCTTCCTCGACGGCACGGCGGAACGGGGTGCCGTGATTATAGCGGTTGCCGAAGAACTCGTCATAGGTATCGGAATGGGCATCGAAGTGAATGAGGCCGGCCGGTTCCTTGGCGATGCCGCGCAGGATGGGCAGCGTGATCAGATGATCGCCGCCGACGACTAGAGACCGGGCGCCGGAGTGGTGGACGTTTTCGAAGAAGGCGCTGATCGTGTCCAGCGAGCCGGGCAGGTCGAGCGGGTTTACAATCACGTCGCCGCAGTCGCCGGCACGCACCTGTTCGAAAGGCGAGACGCCCGTCACATGGTGGACGCGCCGCACCAGGCTGGATTGGTTGCGGATTTCGCGCGGTCCATGGCGCGCGCCCGGCCGGTTGGTGGTGCCGCCGTCGAAGGGGACGCCGATCAGCGCGATGTCGACCTGCTCGGGGGTAGCCATGGGCAGGCGCATGAAGGTTGAAGGGCCGGCAAAACGCGGAACGCTGCCGGAATCGAGTGGCTGGAAATTTGTAATGCTCATGGTCTTGTGTCCTGTTGGCGCATCGGGTCGCTTGACCGCGAGGCGCACTCCGAAGGTGGTGCTATTTCTGTTGGAAGTCGGACCTGTGGGCGTCGCGCCAGGCGTTCTGCTTGCCGGCGCGCTTGGCCGCGAGGCAGAACAGGGCCTCGGCCAGCAGCCGGCCGGCCAGGATGCTGGTGGTGCCGCTGGAAGCATCGAAATCCGGCGATACCTCCACGAGGTCGAACCCAGCAAAGCCGTCGCGGGCCACTATCCTTACGCCGCGAATGATCTCGCGCGAGGTAAGGCCGCCTGGTTCGGGGCTGTTGGTTGCCGGGGCAAAGGCTGGATCGACGCCGTCGATGTCGAGGCTGATATAGAGGCGCGCGCCGTCGGCACTGGCGATGGCGCGTGCGCGTTCGGCAACCGTTTCGATGCCGAGGCGCTCGACTTCCTCCATGGAAAACACGGTGATGCCGAGCTTGCGGTAGAGCGGGGTCCATTCGAGCAGGTTGCGGGGGCCGCGCGCGCCGATGACAACGATGCGGCGAGGGGCCACCTTGTCGAGTTCGGCAATGCGCAGCAGGGGCGAGGCGCGGGTGAGGCGGTCGCCGCCGAAGGATTCGCTGAGATCGAGATGGGTGTCGAAGACGATGAGCCCGACCGGGGTGTCGCCGGCATCGGAGACCGCGCGTACCGCCGGATAGCTGATGCCGTGATCGCCGCCGATGGTCAGCGGCACCGCCCCGTTGACCAGCACCGCGGCAAGCCGCGCTTCGAGGCGGGCGTAGCTGGCGGCATTGTCCCCCGGCACTACATCGATGTCGCCGGCATCGGCGACGGTGATATGGGCCAGCATGTCGAGGTCCCAGTCGAAGCTGTAGCTGCCGTAAAGAAGCGAGTATTTGCGGATTTCCTGCGGGGCGCGGCGGGTCGCGCCGCCGCGAAAGGTGGCGATGCCGTCATAGGGCATGCCCACCACCACAGCGTCGGCGGAAAGACCTGCCAGATCGCGCACATAGGGAAATGCCATGAAGGGTGGCACGTCGCCATACATGCGGGGAACACCTGCCGGGCTCAAACCTTCGCTCATGGTACGGTCCTCCGTCTTGTCGTGTCGATTGTGCCGCTGCCCTACTGGCCGGCGGTGGGCTCGCTCTGGAACAGCATGTTGCGCTGTCTCCAAGTGTCGAGGAATTCACGCAAGCGCGGGCTTTGCGGATCGTTGAAGAGTTTGGCGGGCGGGCCCTGTTCGATCACCTTGCCGCGGTCCATGAAGACGACACGGTCGGCGACCTGGGCGGCAAAGCCCATCTCGTGCGTCACCACCACCATGGTAATGCCCTCGACGGCCAGTTGCTTCATGGTGTCGAGAACCTCGCCAACGAGCTGGGGATCGAGCGCCGAGGTCGGTTCGTCGAACAGGATCACATGCGGCTCCATCGCGACCGCCCGGGCGATGCCGACGCGCTGCTGCTGGCCGCCGGAAAGCTGCGAGGGGTAGCGCTCGGCGAAATCCGCGAGGCCGACCTTGGCCAGCGCACGGCGCCCGCTTTCCTTCGCCTTGGCGGCGGGAGCGCGCTTGGAAAGACGCAATCCCAGCGTCACGTTATCCAGCACTGTCATATGCGGCCATAGGTTGAAGTGCTGGAACACCATGCCGACGTTGCGGCGCACGGAATCGATGTTCTGGTCGCTTTCTCGTACCAGTCCTTCGGCACCGCGCTTGTAGCCGAGCAACCGGCCCTCGATCTCGATCTCGCCGCTCGTATATTCCTCGAGGAAGCTCGCGCAGCGCAGCAACGTGCTCTTGCCCGACCCCGAGGGTCCGATGATGCAGACGACTTCGGAGAGGTTGATGTCGAGCGAGATCCCGGACAGGGCCGCGAATGTGCCGAAATCCTTGGTCAGATTCCGGATCTTGATGACGGGCTCGGTGGTTTCAGTGGCCATCGTTTATTCCCAAATTGGTGGTTGAGCGGCCTAGAACCGCACCCGGCGCTCAACATATTTGCCGAGCTGCGCGACTGCCTCGACCAGCAGCCAGTACAGTAGGGCGGCGGCGAGATAAGGTTCGATGACCGCGTAGGTCTCGTTGACGAATTGCGTCGTGTTCTTGGTCAGCTCGGCAACGGTGATGATGGACAGCACCGCGGATTCCTTGATGAGGATGATGATCTGGTTGACCATCGGTGGCGTGATCATGACCAGCATCTGCGGCAGCTTGATATGGCGGATGATCTGCGTGCCTGAGAGCCCGGCCATGCGCGCCGCCTCGATCTGGCCTTTGGAGATCGACTGGAAACCGGAGCGGAAGATTTCGGCGAAATAGGCGGCACCATAGAAGCCGAGGCCGAAAACACCCACCGCTTCGGCACTCAGCCGGAGGCCTATGCTCGGGCCGCCATAATAGAGCACGAACAGCAGGATCAGGATCGGCAGGCCGCGCATGATCTCGATATAGGCACGAACAGCCCAGCGCAGCGGCGTGAACGGCGTGCTCTCGAGGCAGGCGAGCAACAGGCCGATCGCCAGCCCGAGGGCTGTGGCAAGTGCGCAGATCCAGGCCGTCGTCGCCAGGCCGGCCAGCATCAGCGGTCCATATTGCACCCACAGGTCGAAGAATTGCGCCATGGCTCAGGCCCTCCGCGCCAGCCGTTGCTCGGCCATGCGGCCGATCAGCGACAGAAGGAAATTGATGACGATATAGATGACGGCGGCGGTGATGTAGATTTCGAACGGGCGATAAGTGGTCGCGACGATCTGCTGGCTTACCCGCATCAGTTCCGTCACCGCGATGACGGAGACCAGCGATGAGTTTTTCAGGATGCTGATGGTCTCATTGACCAGCGACGGGATGACGAGGCGCAATATCTGGGGCACGAGTATATGCTGGCGCCCCGCCCATTTGCGTATGCCTACCATGCGCGCCGCCTCCAGTTGCCCTGGTGGAATGGCCAAAAGTCCGCCGCGAAATATCTCGGCCTGGAAGGCGATCGTGTTCAGGGTCAGCGCGAGGATGGCCGCGAGGATGGGCGCTACATTGATGCCGATGAGCGGCAGCAGGTAATAGATAATCAGCAACTGCACGAGGATGGGCGTGCCGCGCCACACGCTTTGATAGATGCGCGAAAAGCAGCGCAGCCACGCCTTCTTCGAGGTGACGCCGAAGCACAGGACGAGGCCGAGCGGCATGCCGAGGATGATGGCGACGCCCGACACCAGGATGGTCATGCCCGCGCCCCAGAGTATGATGGGCAGGTTGTTCTGGATGAGGGCGAACATTGCCAAGTCGTCAGACCTTATGGACTTGAGGTCAGGCTTGCAGCCTGTGCGTTTTTAGGCAGGCGAGGCTGGAAAGCCTCACCTTTATCCGGGCGTTGGATGCCGACTCGTCAGCTCTTGGGTTCGGGCAGAGCGTCCGTCGGCAGTTTCATGGTGAAGCCGAACCACTTTTCCTGAAGTTTGGCCATGGTTCCATCGGCGGCGAGCTTGCGGAACTGGTCATCGATGAAGTCGGCAAGCGCCTTGCTGTCGTCGTCCTTGCGGAAGGCCCAGCTGAAATAGGTCGGGTCCCCGAACGTTGTGCGGATGGTTTCGAAGACGTCGCCGCGCTGCGTCTGCAGGTAGAGCAGATTGGGCAGGGAATTCACGACGGCATCCGTGCGCCCGGCAGCGAGATCGGCATAGGCTTCATTGAAGTCGACATAGGTCTGGATGGTGGCGATTGGCGCCAGGCCTTTTGCCTTTAAATTCTCGGAAAAAGCCTCGGTGCCCTTGAGCTGTGCCGAGCCGGCCTGCGTGCCGACATTTTTGCCGCTCAGGTCTTCGGGCGTGTTCAAGGCGGCGTCGCCTTTGCGCTTGACGTAGGAGAACGACGCGTCGGCGATTGGCAGAGACAGCCTGTAGGTATCGTAGCGCTGTTTGTTAACGGTGACGGAGGTTATGATGGCATCGAACTTCTCCGTCTGCAAACCGGGCAGCAAGCCCTGGAACGGCAGGTCGAGCCGGTTCACCTTCACGTCCGGCAGCGCCTTCATGACTTCTTCGAAGAGGTCAACTCCGTAGCCTACGATCTTGCCGTTTTCGACATATTCGAACGGCGGGTAGCGGGCCTCGGACGCGATGGTGATTTCCCCCTTTGCCTTGATCCGATCCAGAAGATCGGAGGCGGTGGCAATGCTCGCCACGGCGAGCGAGAGCGACGCGGCCAACAGCGTCGAAGTGCACAGTTTCAAAGCGGATCGCATAACTTCCTCCAGTTTCGTATGTTCCCGTTTATTATGGATTATTTGGAGTCCGAGGCTTCTGTACGCGCTCAGGAATCTCGCATGCGTGACGAGCCTTAAACCTCCAGGTCGTTAGCCGGCTGCAATGCCGGCCCGATTGTTTGCTTCCCCAGTGGCATGACGGCACGGCACCATCTGGTAGGGCAGCATGGCAGGATTGAATCTTTGATAAACATGGAAGGAATAGACTATACATCGAAGTTGACGATGTAAGGCTGATATCCAACACCGTCTGAGAGGCTCAAGGAGGAGTGTCAGAATGCGTCTGTCGGTTGCCGACATTCGTGCGCTCAGGGTTTTCCGCTCGGTGGTCGAGCATGGCGGATTTACCGGAGCACAGCTTGCTTTGGCGATGAGCCAATCGACGATCAGTTTCCAAATCAACGCGTTGGAGGAACGGCTGGGGTTTTCGCTATGCCAACGCGGCAGGCGCGGCTTCGAACTGACCGATAGAGGCACCGCGGTCTATGAATATTCCCATTCGCTGACTTCAGCGCTGTCGGCGTTCGAGATGCAACTGGGCGAACTGCGCTCCAAGGCGACGGGTGTGCTGCGCGTCGGGATCGTCGATGCCACCGTTACCGATTCAGCCCTGGGCCTCGATGACGTCATTCATCAGTTTATCAAGAAAGCCAGCGAAGTCGATCTGCGCATCACCATCGGCTCGCCTGAACAGCTTATCGCGGAAACCGCCAAGGGCGGGATCGACTTCGCGATCTCCCCCCGCATCAAATTGCTGCCCGGCTATTCGCAGACCGAGTTCCATTATGAAATCAACTCGCTCTACTGCAGCGAGCGCCACCCGCTGTTTTCCCGCAAGCTGGTGACAAAGGCTGATGTGGAAGCATCGCAGATGGTGGTGCGCCCTTATGCCAACAAGTCGGAATTGCAGCATTTCCCCAACGCGCATGTCGGCGCCTATGCTTCGAATATCGAGGCGCAGGCAATGTATATCCTGAGCGGCCACTTCGTCGGCTATCTGCCGGATCACATGACCGTCACGTTTAGACAGAACAACCGGCTTAAGGCGCTGCTTATTCCCGAGGCGCAGATCCGCTCGCCCTTCGTCATCATCGCGCCAAAGCACAAGAAAGCGTCGCTGTCGCAGAGGATTTTTTTTCAGGAACTGCGCAAAAGGGTGGGGAGTGCCGAAAAATCGGCCGGAAAAGGGCAAGCCGCCGACGCAAAAAACAAGATGCCCAAGGTACGCGGCATGTAAAAACTCCTTTATGCATTGATCCCGAAAAGCGGGAGCCGCTTTTCGGGATCAATGGTCTGGATGCTGGGCTGCGCTTTAAAGGCGCGGCGCCTTGGCGTCGATCCGATAATGCGCTTCGGTTGGAACGCAGCCTTGACCGTTTACCGGAATGAGGTCCTGGGGGCAGGCTGAGAACGCGACGATCAAATCCATTTCCGCGCACATCGACACATAGGAGCCCGGTCCCGCCACCGGTGCCTCGAAGGTGACCGAACCGTCTTCGCCGACGGGAATGTTCATGAACAGGTTGAGCGGCGAAGGGGTTTCGGGTGGCGTCAGCCCGACCGCGCCGAGGGCCGTCGCCAGATTGTCGGTGCAGTTGTCATGGTGCCCGACATGGCCCAACTGCTGGTAGCGATAGCGGTCGCAGGCGGCGATCAGCGTATCGTGCACGCCACCCGACGTGTCCTGTATCAGGGTCAGCATCGGACGCCGCCTGTTGCTGCACAGCGTGTCGCCGTTCTTCGGGTTCACCTTGAGCATGGCTCCACGACTGTGCTCCATCGACATGAATTCCGCGATATCGTCGGCGCAGAAGGCCCAGGTGTCCACCACCTGGGTGCCGTGGGTGTTGATGACGGTGATCACCTGGCCTTGGGCAACGCGCGTCGCCACGCCCTGGCGGGCAGGAATGACGTGAACCTGACCGTTACTTGCGTTTGTTGGCATCGTTGAATTCCTTTCGTTCAGCGTCCGCGCGCTTCGTGTTCGACGAAGATATAGCCGAGAAAGTTCAGGAGTACCTGTGCTGCGAGAAAGCCGGTGATGCCCGAAGGGTCGTAGGCCGGGGCCACCTCGACGAGGTCGATGCCGACGACGTCGCCGCGCTTCACAAGGCCCCGGAGCATTTCCATTACTTCATAATACAGGAAGCCGCCATGGCTAGGCGTGCCAGTGCCCGGCGCAATCGACGGATCGAAACCGTCGATGTCGATCGTCACATAGTAGCGTACGCCTTCCGGAATGGTCGCCAGAACACCTTCGACCCCGAGCTTGCGCGCCTGGCGGACGGAAAGGATCGTCGAGCCGCGTTGGCGCGCATCCTCGTAACCGTCGCGGGCGGTCGAGGAGACGTTGCGGATGCCGATCTGGCTGAGGCCGCTAACATGCGACTGTTCGGCCGCGCGGCGCATCGGATTGCCGTGTCCTTCGCGCACGCCATGACGCACGTCGACAAAGTCGAGATGCGCATCGATCTGCACGATGTGAATGGGGCCATGTTCGCTGAACGCCCTGACGCAGGGAATGTTGATGGCATGGTCGCCGCCCAGAACGACGGGCAGCGCTCCGCGTTCAAGAATCTTGCGGACCGCCATTTCCGTATTCGCGTGGCTGGCCACGGTATCGGTATGCACGATATCTGCGTCGCCTATATCGACGATCCGCACCTTGTCGAGCGGCAGATAGATCTGGTCGTCCTCATGGTCGTAAGCGCCGGCATGACCGAAGGAAAACAGCGTCGAGGCCTCGCGGATGGCGCGGGGGCCGAAACGTGCACCGGAGCGGTACTGGGTCCCCATGTCGAAGGGCACACCCAGCACGGCGACATCCGCGTCGATCTTGTCCCAATCAAGGCAGATCGGCCGTTTACCGAAGGTGCTAAGCCCAACGAAGGGGAGATCGAGCCGCCCACCCTCATACCCGTGTCCAGACATCGAGACTCTCCCTTTCGGATAACCCTCACGCCATCCGGCAGCGACCTTCGATATGAGCCGAAGCGCTTAAGCTGGAGTGAAGCACGACAGGCCTGCGGTCTGTCTGCCTCGTGGCTAGCATGGTCCCGCCACTCCTATCCATCACGAGTATCGGGCGTTCATATCGATTTATCCGGAAATTGGCCGTATTAGGGTTAGAACAAGAGCAGCCCGAAATCGATGGAAAGGAAGACTCCCGCTCCGCCGGTGAGCGCTGTCGTTCGAGCTTGCTGTGCCCGAGCAGCACCTGGATGACGCTGATGTCGACATCCTGCTCAAGCAGGTGAGTGGCGAAGCTGTGCCGGAGAGCATGCGGGCTGAGAACGTTCTCACCGCTCCCAAAGCAATATCTCTTGTCAGCCGAGATTTGACGGCCGCGTCTCGCTATTGACGCACAGCTGAAGCAGGCCTACTGGTACATATACCGGACCACTAGACCTCTTCGGATGTAAGGACGGATGGACCTACGAGCGATTCTGACCGACGACGGGAGTGCGCTTGGCGGCGTGCCGAAGCATTCGATGAAGGACTTCGTCGTCCAGAAGATCGCGACATTCATTGCGACCGGCATTCTTGACGTGGGGGACCCGTTGCCAAGCGAGCGTGAACTTGCGGGCGCTTTGTCGGTAAGCCGCGAGACGGTGCGCGGCGCGATCCTGATCCTTTCCACAAAGGGCATCCTTTCCGTCGCCCAGGGCACGCGGACAGTGGTGGCCTCGACGGAAGTCGGGGAACTCGCGGTCCAATCGGCCCGCTATCGCGACATTTCCAGATACAGTCTTGACGACGTGCATGAGGCGCGGTTGCTGATCGAAGATCAGGTGGCGCGGGCCGCGGCTGTCCGGGTTGAAGCCGCGACGCTCGAGACCCTGCAAAAATCGATCGAGGCGCAGGAAGCGGCGATCGACGATCCCGTTCGCTTCCTCATTTGCGATCGCGAATTTCACACGGCCATCTATCGGGCGGGCGGCAATGCCGCGCTGGCGGATATCGCCGCCGATCTCTATTCCTACCTTCTCGACCATCGGCGGCGAGCAGTCGCCCAGCCTTCAAGCATCGCAACGAGCATCGCCGATCACCGTGCCATTCTTGCGGGACTTGAGGCGCGCGATTCCGAGGCGGCCGCAAGGGCCTTCGCGGTCCACGAAACACGCATCTACACCACGACCAAGCAGCTTTTAACGCAATCCGCTCGAAAGGGATAAGAATAGGGGCGGATTGCCGGGCAACCATGCAGCACAACAGGAGGAGTTCCCATGCTGACAAGACGCCTTTTTGCCACCGCAGCCCTCGCGGGCGTTGTCGCGCTGACCGGCATTGCCGGGACGGCGACCGCCGCTCTCGCCGAATCCAAGGAGTTGGTCTATCTGACTCCAGGCCTTGATCTTGCCTTCTGGCGATACCTCTCCAAGGGCATCGAGAATGTCGCAACCAAGGGAGGCTACACCTATCAGGCGCTGGATTCGGGCAACAATGCCCAGACCCAGCTTAAAAATGCCAAGGACGCGATCGCCCGCGGCGTCGCCGGGATCATCATCTCTCCGACAGACAGTTCAACCGCGCCGGCCGTGCTCGATCTCGCCAAGCAGGCAAACATTCCCGTGGTCATCGCCGACATCGGCACGGATAGCGGCGACTATGTGTCCTTCATCATCTCTGACAATTATCAGGGCGCGAACGGCGTCGGCAAAGCGCTGGCCGAGGCAATGAAGGCCGCCGGCAAGCAGGACGGCAGCGTGGGCATTGTCGGCATCAGCCAGGCCCGCCTCAACGGCCAGGCCCGCACCAAGGGCTTCAAGGACGCGATGACAGAGGCTGGCATCACCAAGGAAGCCGGGCTGCAGCAGATGCAGACCTACACCGCGGACGAAACCTTCAAGTTCACGCAGGATATGACGACCGCGAATCCGGACATGAAGGGCCTCTTCGTCCAGACCGACGGCCCGACGCTGGGCGCCTTGCAGGCAATCAAGGCGGCCCGCCTCACCGGCGACGTGCTGGTCGCCGGTTTCGACGGCGTGCCGGAATTCGTGCCGTTGCTGCAGTCGGGCGAACTGGTCGTTTCGGGCATGCAGCAGCCGTATCTGATGGGCCAGGAATCGGGACGCGCGATGGTCGACCATCTCGGCGGCAAGACTCCCGAAAAGAAAATCCTCGTGCCGATCAAGATCGTGACCAGCAAGAACATCGAGCAGGAGCTTCCAACCATCAAGGAAACGGTCTTCGCCAACGAGATGTAATCGGGGCCTGGCCGACATAGGCCGTCCGGGGGCAACCTCCCCCGGACGCTTTATTCGTACCACTTGGAGTGTGTCCTCGGATGGTAGACAGCAGCAAGATTCCCGAGCCGCTTCTCGTGGCTCGTGGCGTCACCCGCCTGTTTGGGAACGCCTACGCGCTCAGCAACGCGTCGATAGCGCTCTGCCGGTACGAGATCTGCGGATTGCTGGGCGCGAACGGCGCGGGAAAATCGACGCTGTCACGGATCGTTTGCGGACACCTGCCGCCTTCGTCGGGCGAGATACTCTTCAAGGGTGCTCCCTTGACCGTCGGATCCGCGCGCGACGCGCTGCGTTCCGGCATTGCCCTCGTGGCACAGGAAACCAGCCTGGCGCCCGACATGAGCGTGCTGGAGAATATCTTCCTGCCCAGCTACGCGATGCCGGGCCGTCTGTCTTTCAGCCAGTTGCGACACAGGGCGCAGACCATCCTGTCGGAACTTGGCCACGACCACGTACTGCCACTCGACATCGAGGTGCGCCGGCTCTCGGCAGCGCAACGCCAACTCGTCGAAATAGCCAAGGCGCTGGCCCTCAACGCCGATCTTGTCATCTTCGACGAGCCGACGGCCTCCCTCTCGCCGATCGAGGTTGACCGGCTGTTCGAGATCATGGGGCGGCTGAAAAACAGCGGGAAGGCACTCGCCTTCGTGTCGCATCGGCTCGAGGAGGTCTTCGCAGTCACCGATCGCGTCACAATCCTGCGCGAGGGCAAGACCGTGGCCGAAAGCGTGCCCACGGCGGGGCTCACGCAGGCCGACGTCATCCGCCACATGGTGGGACGCGACATCGGAAATGTGTATCGAAAGGCCGTCTCGCGAGTGACCACTAACGAGCAGCCGGTGGCTCTGGAGGTAATTGGGCTCAAAGCCCCGCCTTTCGTGCGTGACGTCTCGTTCACGGTGCGCAGGGGTGAAATTCTCGGCCTCGGCGGGCTTGTCGGAGCTGGACGCTCGGAGAGCGCCGAAGCGATATTCGGACTGCGCCACCGCAGCCGCGGGCGCGTCCTTGTCGGCGGCAAGGAGATTGCCCCCAACAGCCCTATCGCGGCAATCCGCGCCGGTCTCGGAATGGTCGCCGAGGACCGGCGGGCCCAGAACATCGTGCCCGACATGACGGTCGGCGAAAATCTCTTCCTCGCCCAGATGGGCAAGCACAGGGGTTTCGGGCGAGGCCATTCGGCGCGCCGCAAGCAGGCCAGCGAGCTGATTTCGCGTCTCGACCTTCCGACCGACCGCATGGATGCAAACCTTCTGCACTTCTCCGGCGGCATGCAGCAGAAGATCATTATCGCGCGCTGGCTGCTGATCGAGCCCGAAGTGCTCATCCTCGACGAGCCT
Organism: Mesorhizobium sp. B2-6-1; assembly: GCF_006440475.1. Taxonomy (NCBI): domain Bacteria; kingdom Pseudomonadati; phylum Pseudomonadota; class Alphaproteobacteria; order Hyphomicrobiales; family Phyllobacteriaceae; genus Mesorhizobium; species Mesorhizobium sp. B2-6-1. Next base: position 111,496 of record NZ_VFUH01000010.1, on the reverse strand, counting down.
ACGAAAGGCGTCGACATAGGGACACGCCAGGCAATCTACGAACTGCTGCGCGAGGTGGCCGAAAGGGGGATAGCCGTAGTCGTGATCTCCTCGGATTTCCAGGAATTACTGGGGATCTGCGAGCGGGTCGTCGTGGTGAGTGACGGCTATACCATCGCCGACCTGCCCGCCTCGCGACTGAGCGAAGAGAGCCTGACGCTGCTCGCCGCGCCCCGAAGCTCAGCCGAGCGCAACACGGCATTCCTGCGCGATCTTGTCGCCGGCCATGGCGGCACGGCATTTTGGGGATTGATCGACGACGACCGGTTCGTCTGCCTCGCCCTCGCCGAGGGTACGCCGGGTGCAACGATGGGACTCGCGGCCGGGCATGTCTATCTTGCGCAGGAGACGGCAATCCCCCTCGCGCTTGGAAGGCGTCAACCCGGCATCGTGACCGAGAATGACGGCCGCTCTACATTGCTTGCACCACTGTCCAATCGCCGAGGGCACGATCTGGGATGGATCGGGCTCAGCCTGCCGGCCGGCTCCAGGCTGCCGGACGCCGGGGCTCTGTCGGCCCGGATCGCCGGCCTGTTCGATACACCTCAAGACGAAAAGATCGACGCATGAACGCGCCCACACGATCCTTTGCGATGCCCAGATTCGCCAGCACGCTTGAGTTCCGGATGCTCTGCCTCGCCATGGTGCTTGCGGTGATCCTGTCGTTCATCTCGCCGCACTTCTTCACCGAGCGGAACATGTTCAACATACTCGACCAATCGGTGGTGCTTGGCATAGTTGCCGTCGGCATGACCCTGGTGATCCTGACTGGCGGCATCGACCTTTCCGTCGGGTCGGTCGCGGGCGTGACCGGCATCATCCTCGCCCTACTCCTGAAGGAATTCCCCATTCCGGTGGCGATCGCGCTCGCCATAGGTTGCGGCGCCCTGATCGGGCTTTTCTCCGGCGTTCTCATCGCAGTGTTCGGCCTGGCCCCCTTCGTGGTGACGCTCGGGGTCATGGCGATGGGGCGCAGTCTCGCCTACATCGTGTCGGGACAGCGCTCGATTTCGGGACTGCCCATGGGGCTGCAGAATATCGTCTACACGAACCTGCTGGGCATCCCCGCCAACGTCATCTTCCTCATCGCGCTCTACCTCGCCACCTGGGCGTGGCTGACATATTCCAAGGGCGGGCGAACCATCTACGCGGTCGGCTCGAACATTGAAGCCGCCCGGGCGGCCGGCCTCAACACCCTCTTCTACTCGATCTTTCCCTACGTGGTGTCCGGTGCCCTTTCGGCGACGGCGATGACCTTTTCGCTGGCGCAGATCATGTCGGCTGACCCGATCGGGGGGAACCAGCTTGAACTCGACGCCATCGCGGCCGTGGTCATCGGTGGCGCGAGCCTCTACGGCGGACGAGGCACGATATTCGGCACGCTGATGGGGGTTCTGATCATGGTGATGATCCGCAATGGCCTCAACCTGCTCGGCGTCTCGCCGTTCTGGCAGGGGACCGCCATCGGCGCCATCATCATCCTCGCCTTGCTGGCCGAGCGCCTCATCACCTGGAAATCGCGCCGCGTTTGAGACCAGGAGAATCCTATGACACAGTCCGATCCTTCCCGCGCCGTCCGCCTCTACGGCACCGAAGAACTACCGGCAGAGGAGCGGCTACTGAGCGCCGGGCCCCTCAGCGTGCTTTTCGACGGCGCGAACCTGCGCGACTGCCGCATGCATGGCGAAGAGGTGATCCGCGCAATCTCGTTCGTGGTCCGCGACAAGGACTGGGCGACGCTCATTCCGAAGATCACCGACCTGGTCGTCGAAAAGGACGACGATCGCTTTCGTGTGGCCTATCGCGCAAGCGTTGCCAGCAAAGGCGAGACCTTCGGCTATGACGTGGGCATCGCTGGTACCGCGGCAGGCGTTCTGACCTATTCGGCTCGCGGAACCACGCCGACCGGGCTTCTCACGAACCGGACCGGCTTTGTCGTCCTGCATCCCATAGAGGGCATAAGCGGCGCGGCCGCCACGATCACGCACATAAGCGGCGAGAGGGTCGAGACACGGTTTCCTGTGGAGATCGATCCGGTGCAGCCGATCATGGATCTGCGTGAAATCTCGCACCGTACTCCCGGCGGGCTGGAGGTCAGCTGCCTTATGGAGGGCGACGCGTTCGAGATGGAGGACCAGCGGAACTGGACCGACGCCTCCTACAAGACCTATGTTCGTCCCCTCGCTCTGCCCTGGCCATACAGGATCGAGCCCGGCGAGGTCGTCGAACAGAAGATCACCCTGACCGTCAAGGGCTCTCCCAAGGGTCCGTCGCGTCAGGCGGGAGGCATCGCCGCCCTGACGCTCGGCGAGGCGGCGGACGCGATTCCACCTCTCGGCGTCGGATTGCATCCCGATGACGCTTCGGCCGCATTGCGGCATGTCGAGACGCTTGCCCAGCTCGGCGTCGCCCATGTCATCTGCCATTACGATCCGCGGCTCGGCCATGATGCCGAAACGCTGGCGAGGCAGGTCGAGATCGCCATCGCAATGGGCGCCCAACCCTGGCTCGAAGCAGTGGTCGAGCATGCCGACGATGCTGGCGCCGCGGCGGAAATCGACTCCCTGGGCAAGGTGGCCGCGAGGCTCGATCATCGCTTCACGACGGTTCTGGTGTCGCCCGCACCCGATCTTAAATGCACGCTGCCCGGCAGCATCTGGCCGCCAGCGCCGGATGCGGCGAAGCTCTATACGGCCGCGCGCGCGGCCTTCCCCGGATCTCGCATCGGCGGAGGCATGTTCAGCTTCTTCACCGAGCTCAACCGCAAACGTCCCCCGGCCGAGGCGATAGACCTCGTGACATTCACGACGGCGGCGATCTTCCACGCTGGTGACGACCGCTCCTTGATGGAGACGCTCGAATGCCTGCCGCATATTGCCAGGACCGTGCCGGCGATCGCCAAGGGCCGCCCATATTCCGTTGGGCCGTCCGCAATCGGGTTGCGCGACAATCCCTATGGTGAAGCGCCGGTCGCCAATCCCGCCAACATCCGGCAGGCGGTCAATTTCAATGATCCGCGCCAGCGGGGCGTCATGGGAGCGGCCTGGAACCTCGGCTACTTCGCCGCCTTCGCGGAAGGCGGCGCGGCGGCCATCGCGCTCGGCGCCGCGGTCGGCCCGTTCGGCGTCCTCTCCGTGCCGACGTCATTTCCGCAGCCCTGGTTCGAAGGGAAGGGCGAGCTCTATCCTGTCTGGCACATCGTGCGAGGCCTGGCGAAGCTCAAAGGCTGCCCGCTCCGTCCGCTGCGATCGTCGGTCCCTGGCGCAGTGCGAGGGATCGCGGCGGTTACCGAAAAAGGCACCGAGCTGTGGTTATGCAACCCCTCGCCCAACGCGCTGGAGGTGCGCCTCCCCGAAGGCTTCGCGCGCGCTGCAATTCTTGACGCCTCATCTTTCGTCGCGGCATCGCGCCAACCGGATCTGCTCGATCGGCTGACGCATGACGGAACGCAAACCCTGTCGCTCGAAGCCTACGCAGTCGTGCGCGCGCTCAGGCAGGTCTGAAGCGGCATCACAAACCAGTCCCGGAAGAGAACGGAGCATCCATGCATATACTCATCATTGGCGCTGGTGGAATGATCGGCCGCAAACTCGCGGCCGAGCTTTCGCGGACAGCATCGCTTGGAGATCGAAAGATCGACCGGATGACGCTGGCGGACGTGACGAAGCCGCCGGTGCCAACCGGTGACATAGGTTTTGTCGAAGCCATTGCCGCCGATATTTCCGCTCCCGGCGCAGCGCAGGATCTGGCCGCGCGCCGCGCGGATGTGATCTTCCATCTCGCGGCCATCGTGTCCGGCGAAGCGGAACGCGATTTCGAGAAGGGCTATCGCATCAATATGGACGGCACGCGCGCTCTTTTCGAGGCGATCCGGCTGGAAGGAACCCGGCGGAAATATATCCCCAGGCTGGTGTTCACCTCCTCGGTTGCTGTCTATGGCGCGCCTCTGCCCGACCCTATTCCCGACGACTACATCCTTGCCCCGCTGACCAGCTACGGCACCCAGAAGGCGATATCCGAGCTGTTGCTGGCCGACTACTCGCGCCGCGGCTTCCTCGACGGCGTCGGGATACGCCTGCCGACGATCGTCATTCGGCCCGGCACTCCCAACGCGGCAGCCTCGGGCTTCTTCTCCGGCATCCTGCGCGAGCCACTCGCCGGGCAGCGCTCCGTGCTGCCGGTGAAGGAGACCGTCAAGCATTGGCTGGCGAGCCCGCGCTCGGCGGTAGCCTTCCTCATCCATGCCGCGATGCTCGATACATCCGCGCTGGGCGCCCGGCGCACGCTGAACATGCCGGGTGTCGCGGCCACGGTCTCCGACCAGATTGCCGCGCTCCGCCGCGTGGCAGGGGCCGAAGCCGAGGCGTTGATAGACCGCACGCCGGACGAGGCGATCGAGGCCATTATTGCCGGGTGGCCGAAATCCTTCACGCCCAGGCTGGCCACCAGTCTGGGCTTTGTGGCCGAAAGCACGGTCGACGAACTGATCGCGGTTTACCTGGCGGACGACGCCCCGAAGACCATCCCTTAACCGTTAGGGCATGGTCGCCAAAGTTCCGTGAAAGTTGAAACTGGGAAATTCCGATGCTTCTGGGCTGCATAGGCGATGATTTCACCGGGTCTTCCGACCTGGCCAACACGCTTGCCAAGGGGGGCATGCGCACGGTCCAGTACAACGGCGTTCCCAACACCGCCTCCGACCGCTCGGTCGACGCGGGCGTCGTTGCCCTGAAGACCAGAACGATATCCGCCTCGGAGGCGGTGAAGCAGTCGCTCGCGGCGTTGGAGTGGCTTCGACGCCAAGGCTGCCGCCAATATCTGTTCAAGTACTGCTCGACATTCGACTCGACGCCCGAAGGCAATATCGGTCCCGTGCTGGACGCTCTTGGCGACGCGTTGGGAGTGGCACGCGCGATCGTCTGTCCGGCGTTTCCCGCAACCGGCCGGTCGATCTACCAGGGGCATCTTTTCGTCAACGATCGGCTGTTGAGTGAATCCGGCATGGAGAAACATCCGCTTACGCCGATGACGGATCCCGATCTGCGGCGTTGGCTTGCGCGACAGACCGCGCGCGGGATCGGCCATGTCCCCTACGATGTCGTAGCGGGAGGCCCCCTCCCGATCAGGGATGCTCTGGAGGCGGCATCTGCCAGCGGCTCTCGCTACGTCGTGGTCGATGCCATTCTGGACAAGGATCTTGTCGCCATTGGCGAGGCTGCCGAAGCGGATATCCTGCTCAGCGGCGGTTCGGGAATCGCCCTTGGACTTCCGGCCAACTTTCGTCGGGCCGGGTTGATCGGCACGGCGGCCACGCATTGGATGGGAATACAGGGGCCGGCGGCCGCGCTTTGCGGTTCGTGCTCGACCATGAGCCGGCGCCAGATTGCCGAGCACCGGAAAAGCCATCCGACGCGCGTTGTGGAGGTGGATGCAGTCGTGGACGGCACGGCCAATCCTGTTGAATATGCCGAGTGGGCGATCGACCGCCAGCACCACGGCTTGCCACTGGTGTTCTCGTCGGCCGAGCCCGAAGCCGTCGCCGCCGCACAGAACCGCTACGGGAAGGAGCGCGTCGCGACGGCGGTTGAAGGTTTTTTCGGCGAACTGGCGCGTCAGCTTTCGGCGCGTGGCGTACGCCGGCTGGTTACGGCGGGCGGCGAGACATCGGGGGCCGTCGTATCGGCGCTCAACATTTCGTCATTCGAGATCGGACCCGAGATCGACCCCGGTGTTCCGGCGTTAAAGGCCCGTGACCCGGATATGGTGCTCGCCCTTAAATCGGGCAATTTCGGCTCGGCCGGGTTCTTCGAAAAGGCAGCCGACGTCCTTACGGGAGGCGTTCTACGATGAGCGATGAAACAAGACTCAGGGATCAGATGTGCAGCATCGCTGCGTCCATGTTCGCGCGGGGCCTCACTGCGGGAAGCTCGGGGAACATCTCCGCCCGCCTCGGCGACGGTCGGCTGCTCGTCACGCCGACAGGATCGTCCTTTGGCGCGCTCGACCCCGCCCGCCTGTCGCTCTTCGACGCCGAGGGACGGTTCCTGGACGGCGACAAGCCGACGAAGGAGATGCCGCTGCATCAGGCGTTCTACGAGACACGCGGCGCGCGCACCGGAGCGGTCGTCCATCTTCATTCGACCCATTCCGTCGCGGTTTCGCTTCTGCCCGACATCGATCCCGACAGCGTCTTCAAGCCGCTGACGGCCTATTCGATCATGCGGCTGGGAAAGGTGAAACTGCTGCCCTACATCCGGCCCGGCGACCCGGCGATGGGAGACGCCGTGCGCGGACTCGCCGGGAAACGGTCGGCCGTATTGCTGGCCCACCACGGACCCGTCGTCGCCGGCAAGGATCTCGAAGCCGCCGCCTACGCGATGGAGGAACTTGAGGAAACGGCCAAGCTCACGCTTCTCACCCAGGGCTTGCGGCCCAAGATCCTCGCGGCTCCGCAAATTCGCGAGTTGGTGGAACACTTTGACGTGGAGTGGGACGACTGATGCAACTTTCGGCCAATCTGGGATTTCTCTTTCGTAACCTAGCGCTTCCGGATGCGATCCGCGCGGCCAAGCGGCGCGGTTTCGCGGCGGTCGAGATGCATTGGCCGTACGATACCGACGCATCGGTGGTCGCGGCGCTGCTCGCCGAAACCGGTCTTCCGCTGCTTGGCATCAACACGGCCCGGGGGGATGTCGGGGCGGGCGATTTCGGCCTCTCCGCGCTGCCGGGCCGTGAAACGGAAGCGCGCGCGGCGATCGACCAGGCGATTGAATGGGCAGCCGTAACAGGCTGTCGCAACATCCATGTGATGGCAGGAAAGGCAATCGGTGACGAAGCCTTCGCGACGTTCACCGGCAATTTGCGGTACGCTTCGAAGGCGGCGGCACGGCACCACATCGGCATATTGATCGAGCCTCTGAACCCGCGCGATGCGCCGGGCTATTTCCTCTCCGACCTTTCCACCGCACTGCGTGTGATCGATGCGACAGACGGTGCGGTAAAGGTAATGTTCGACTGCTATCACATGCAGATCATTCAAGGCGATTTGCTTAACTCGGTAAGGCAATTTTCCGACAAGATCGGCCATATCCAATTCGCCGCCGTACCGGATCGTAGCGAGCCCGATCACGGCGAGGTGGACTATGGCTGGCTCCTGCGCGCAATCGCGGACGCCGGCTATGATGGTGCATTCGGCGCCGAATATCGCCCCGTCACCGATTCGTTCGGATGGATGAAGCGTTTCGACCACTAGAGGCCTGAGTGCGCGTGCTTGGCGCGGCACGCTTTCGGCCCCGGCGGAGCCGATATCCACGCCAGACAGGAGGCGCGAGAACACCCGGTCGATAGCGGATCTGCCGCGTTCGGGATGACCTAGGCTACTCGCCAAAACTCTTGGCGTCGTTCAGGCGGCGCCTGTAATCAAGCCGAAATGAGATCGCCCCACCGGGCATGACCCGGACATATAGGCCATCTCGGCCAGCAATCTTGTAGATATTCTGTGGTTCCAGCGCCTTAAGGGCGGCATCCGTCAACAACCCTACTGCGTCCTGAAAAGTACCGTCAGTACAATTTGGAGGCTCGTGGCAGGAAATTCCTTTTTCCTCTATGCCTTAGGCAAAAAACACCGTCACGAGCCTCATTGCTCCGACGTACTTAAGTCGCGGATTGGCGTATTTTCGGCGGCGTTTGAGTGGGCCTGAATCATTCCCACTCAATTGTTCCCGGCGGCTTCGACGTCACATCATAGACCACGCGGTTGATGCCGCGGACCTCGTTGATGATGCGGGTGGCGGCGGCGCCCAGGAAGGCCATGTCGTAGTGATAGAAATCTGCCGTCATGCCGTCGACCGAGGTGACGGCGCGCAGCGCGCAGACGAATTCGTAGGTGCGGCCGTCGCCCATGACGCCGACCGTCTGCACCGGCAAGAGCACGGCGAAGGCCTGCCAGATGGCGTCATAGAGGCCGGCCTTGCGGATCTCGTCGAGATAGATGGCGTCGGCTTCGCGCAGGATCTCCAGCTTCTCGCGCGTGATGCCGCCGGGGCAGCGTATGGCAAGACCCGGGCCCGGGAACGGGTGGCGGCCGATGAAACTCTCGGGCAGGCCGAGTTCCTTGCCGAGTGCGCGGACCTCGTCCTTGAACAGTTCGCGCAGCGGCTCGACCAGCTTCATGTTCATGCGCTCGGGCAGGCCGCCGACATTGTGGTGCGACTTGATCGTCACCGACGGGCCACCGGTGAAGGAGACGCTTTCGATGACGTCGGGATAGAGCGTGCCTTGCGCCAGGAAATCGGCGCCACCGAGTTTCTTGGCCTCTTCCTCGAACACCTCGATGAAGAGCCGGCCAATGGTCTTGCGTTTCTTCTCGGGATCCGCCTCGCCTTCGAGCGCACCGATGAAGCGATCCGACGCGTTCACCAGAATGAGCGGCAAATTGTAATGTTCACGGAACATCGAAACGACGCCGGCGGCCTCGTCTTTACGCATCAGGCCATGGTCGACGAGGATGCAAGTGAGCTGGTCACCGACGGCCTCGTGGATGAGCAGCGCGGCGACCGAGGAGTCGACCCCGCCCGAGAGCGCGCAGATGACCTTGCCCTTGCCGACCTGCTTGCGGATCGCCTCGACCGCGTGCTCGCGGTAGGCGCGCATCGTCCAGTCGCCCTCGATGCCGGCGATGTTGTGGACGAAATTCCTGAGCAGCCGGGCGCCGTCGGGCGTATGCACCACTTCCGGATGGAACATGATGCCATACATCTTGCGCTCGACATTGCCGAAGATGGCGAAGGGCGAGCCTTCCGACTTGCCGAACACCTCGAACCCCTTGGGCAAGGAGATGACGCGGTCGCCATGGCTCATCCACACCTGGTGACGCTGGCCGATTGCCCAGAGGCCCTCGAACAGCGGACTTTCCTTCTCGATCTCGACGAAGGCGCGGCCGAATTCGCGATGATTGGAGCTTTCGGCAACGCCGCCCATCTGCACGCACATGGCCATCTGGCCATAGCAGATGCCGAGCACCGGCACGCCGGCCTCGAAGACGATCTGCGGCGCCCGCGGGCTGCCGATATCCGTGGTCGAGGCCGGACCGCCGGACAGGATCACGGCTTTTGGATTGATGCGCTTGAATGCCGCCTCGGCCGACTGGAACGGCACGATCTCGGAAAACACGCCGGCTTCGCGGATGCGGCGGGCAATGAGCTGGGTGAACTGGCTGCCGAAATCGACAATCAGGACGGTGTCGGGTTGATTGGCTGTTTTCATGGCGAGCGTTTAGAGAAAGAAACGAGTCGGCGCAATGGGTTGCGAGCCCGACTTTCAGAACGGTCCCGCCACGTCACCAGGAGAACCCGTCCAAAGCAAGCCCGAGCCGATCGCCTGTTCGAGGCGCATGACGGCATCCGCCAGCTTTTCGTCGATGACGTGCAGATATTCGGTCCAGTCGCCGACATGCCTGAGATCAGCCGCGCCGTCGGAAATGCCGCGCAGCCCAATCAGGGGCACCTCGAACAGCTGGCAGGCGCGCAGGCAGGCGAAGGTCTCCATGTCCACCATGTCTGCCGCAATTGCATCAAAGGCCGCGCCGGTGATGATCGCGCCGCCGGTCGACAGCGTGGCTTGCTTTATCCCCGGAATCCGCAACGGCAGCGACACCGTCATCGGCAGGTCGAGGAACGGCGTCGCGCCTTTCTCAAAGCCAAGCGGCGAGGCGTCGATGTCACGATAGCTGACCGAGATGGCCTGGTAAATCTCCGTCTGCTCCAAGGTCCGGCTGCCGGCGGAGCCGAGCGACACGACGAGGTCCGGCAGCGCATCTTGCGACTTCAGCCAAGACAATTCGGCGCCAAGCCGGACGGCTGCCTCGACCGGGCCGACACCGGTCATCAGCGGGGTAAACAGCCGCTGTAGATGCGGCCCGTATTCGGCCTGCACCGCCATGACGAAGAGGACGTTCTTGCCGGACAGGCGCGACACTTTATCGGTCATGATGATTTACTCCTCCCTGTCCTGCTGTCTCCACCACCTGCTCGCCGGGACCCGCTGCCTCCGGCAGCTCCCGGCGTTCGTGGCCTTTCATCGTGCCACTGGCACGATGAATTCGCCTGCGGCGAACCGGCCATTCACCCAGCAATCCCGTCGCGGCCCACCATCGTCATCATGGTGCCGGTCATAGTGGCGATCAACTTGGCTTCGCCGTCGGCGGCGAAGGCATAGGCCTGGCCGTCGGCGACGATGATGGTGCGGCCAGGCTTGGTCACCGAGCCGCGGAACAGGAAGCGCTCGCCCCTGCCCGGCGCCAGCAGATTGACCTTGAACTCGATGGTCAGCACGCCGGAATTCTCCGGCATCAGCGAGAAGGCCGCATAGCCGCAAGCCGAGTCCAGCGCGGTCGAGATGACGCCGGCATGCAGGAAACCATGCTGCTGGGTGAGTGCGGCCGAATAGGGCATTTCGATTTCGATGATGCCGGGCGTCACCAGCGTCAATTCGGCGCCGATGGTCGCCATCGCCTGCTGGCGCGCGAAGGACGCCCTGACGCGGTCCTCATAGTCCGGAGCGGGTACGATCTTTGCTGCCATGGCCGTCGCTGCTTTCACCTTTGCCGGAAAAGCTTATTGCAGAGGCGTGAGCGGCAAGCAATCATCCAATGCTGCACTGCAGCAATTTGATCTCGAGAGCGGAAGCGCAAGTTTCGCTTCCGCTCCATTCAGGAAGCCCTACGCAGCGCGCAGATGTAGAAACCGTCGGTGCCGCTCAGCGCCGGCGACAGGCAGATACCGCCCAGCGCGCCGAGCCGCATCGCCGTTTCATGGCCGGGAAAACGGCTGTCCCAGAGCCGGCGATGGTCGACCGGGGCAAAACCGCCATTGCGCTGGCAAAACGCTGCGACCTGGTCGCCATTCTCCTCGTCGAACACCGAACAGGTGACGTAGACCAGCAGGCCACCCGGCTTGACGAAGCTGCTTGCGGCATCGAGGATCGCCATCTGCTCGCCCTTGCGGGCGTCGAGCTGCCTTTGCGTCAGCCGCCATTTGGCGTCCGGGCGCCGCCGCCAGGTGCCGCTGCCGGTGCAAGGCGCGTCGACCAGGACGAGGTCCATGTGGCCAGTGAGCGGCGACAATTCCGCCGGCTTGGTGACGATCTGCACGTTGCGGTTTTCCGAGCGGCGGATGCGGTCGAAGATCGGCGCCAGCCGCGCCTTCTCGGCATCATGGGCGAAGACCTGACCCGTATTGCCCATCGCCGCCGACAGCGCCAGCGTCTTGCCGCCGGCGCCGGCGCAGAAATCGAGCACCTGCATTCCAGGCTCGGCGCCGGCAAGAGCGGCGGCGATTTGCGATCCCTCGTCCTGGACTTCGAACCAGCCCTTCTGGAAAGCCGGCTCGGCCTGCACGTTGGGATGCCGGCCGTCGCCGTCGATCGGCGGTATGCGAATGCCTTGGGGTGCGATTTGGGCTGGCTTGGCGCCGGTTTCGGCAAGTTCCGCCAGCACTTTGGCCCGATCGGCCTGCAAAGTGTTGACGCGGATGTCGAGCGGCGGGCGGGTGGCGAGCGCCGCGCCCTCCTCGACCCAGGCCTCACCGAACGCGCGTTGCAAAAGCGGCTCGCACCAATCCGGTATGTCGGCGCGCACCGCGGGCGAGGCGTCGGCAAGCCGCCGCTCGTCGGTTGCCTGGAGTTCGGTAGCCGTCAGCAACGGCGGCGCGAACCTGTCGCCGTCGAGCGCTTCGTTGAGCGAGCGCGCGGTCTGGCCCCATTCGAGCAGCAGGGCGCCGAAGCCGATGGCGCGCGGCGTGTCCTCGCCCAGCAGCCAGCCTGCCGAGCGCTTGCGGCGTAGCGCATCGTAGACGATGTTGCCGATCGCCGCACGATCGCCGCCGCCGGCGAAACGGTGCGACAGGCCCCAGTCCTTCAGCGCATCGGCCACCGGCCGGTGACGCCGGCCAATGTCTTCCAGCACTTCGATGGCCGCAGCCAGCCGTCCGCCTAGTCGCATTCTTCAGTCCACCAAATCGAGCGCATCATCTCGGTCTGCTCTTAGAGCCTTTCACGGTGAGATTGAACCCCGCCCCCTCTCGCGACGGTAGGCCGCCTGTTGGGATCGGCGAAAACCGCTCGAGCAGTAAATCTTCCGGTGCGGTCAACAGCAGATCGTCAATAGATGCAAGCTCTCTAATGTTCTTAACTGGCGGCTGCAAGCACGGTAGGGATGCGACAGCTCAGCTTTCCAAGTTTTTCGGTTGGGAATACTCTTGCCGCCATGATTCGCGGCGCGGAAAGCGTGGACCGGCGGATCGTCACGAGGAGATGGCAATGAAGACTTATCTGGCGGAAGTTCTAGGCACATTTCTGTTGGTGTTCATCGGTACCGCGTCGGTGGTGACGGGTGGCTTCGGCGGCGCGCTGCCGCTCGGGCAGGAAGGCATCGGGCTGGCCTTCGGCATCGGCCTTATCGCGGCCGCCTACGCGATCGGCCCCATTTCGGGCGCGCATCTCAACCCGGCTGTGACACTCGGCGTGTTCCTTGCCGGCCGGTTGCCGGCCAAGGACGTCATCCCCTACTGGATCGCACAGATCATTGGCGCCATCCTGGCATCGCTGGCGCTGTGGATCATCGTCTCCGGCCAGGTCGGGGGACACACTGGCGGCTTCGGCGCCAATGGCTGGGACGAGACGAAATGGGGCGTCTCTTCCGCGTTCCTGTGGGAGTTGATCGGCACCTTCACCTTCGTCACCGTGATCCTCGGCGTTACCGCGGAAAGGCATGCGACGGCCTTCGCTGGATTGGTCATCGGCCTGACGCTGGCGGGTATCCACTTCGCCATGATCCCGGTGACCGGCACATCGGTCAATCCGGCCCGTTCCATTGGCCCGGCGCTGTTTTCGGGCGGCGCCGCGATCAGCCAGCTCTGGCTGTTCATCGTCGCGCCGCTGATCGGCGGCGCCATTGCCGGCGTCGTCGCCAAGGCGCGCGTCTTCGAAAAGGACTGACTTCGGAAGCCTGGACAAGAAAAAGGCGCGGGGCCAAGCCCCGCGCCTTTTTCTTGGGTCGAGAAGTCCTTGCTCGGATCAGGCAGCGATGTCGAACCGGTCGGCGTTCATCACCTTGGTCCACGCCGCGACGAAATCCCTGGCGAATTTCTGCCCGGCATCCGCGGACCCGTACACCTCAGACAGCGCACGCAGCTGCGCATGCGAGCCGAAGATAAGGTCGGCGCGGGTACCGGTCCACCTGACCGCCTTGGTCTTGCGGTCGCGCGCTTCGTAGATCTCATCCGAACCGGCGGCCGGATCCCAGACCGTGTTCATGCTGAGCAGGTTGACGAAGAAGTCGTTCGTCAGCGTGCCCGGCCTGTCGGTGAACACGCCGTGCCTGGACTTGCCGGTATTAGCGCCGAGCACCCGCAGGCCGCCGACCAGCACCGTCATCTCCGGCGCGGTCAGCGTCAGCAACTGTGCCCGGTCGACCAGCATCGCCTCGATCGACATCGGCTGCGGCCCCCGGACATAGTTGCGGAAGCCGTCGACTTTCGGCTCAAGCGCGGCAAAGGAGGCGACGTCGGTCTGTTCCTGCGAGGCATCCATGCGGCCCGGCGTGAACGGCACCTTCACCTCGTTGCCGCCATCCTTTGCCGCCTTCTCGACCGCGGCGACGCCGCCGAGCACGATCAGATCGGCCAGCGAGATCTTTTTCCCGCCGGTCTGTGCCGCGTTGAACGCCTTCTGGATGGATTCGAGCGTGGCAAGCACCTTGGCCAATTCAGCAGGCTGGTTGACGTCCCAGTCCTTCTGCGGCGCCAGCCGAATACGGGCGCCATTGGCGCCGCCGCGCTTGTCGGAACCCCTGAACGTCGAGGCCGAAGCCCAGGCGGTCGAGACCAGTTCGGAAACTGACAGGCCCGAGGCCAGGATCTTGGCCTTCAGCGATGCGATATCCTGTTCGCTGACCAGTTCATGGTCGACGGCCGGGATCGGATCCTGCCAGATCAGCTCCTCCTTCGGCACGAGCGGGCCAAGGTAGCGAACGACCGGGCCCATATCGCGATGGGTGAGCTTGAACCAGGCGCGGGCGAAGGCATCGGCGAACTGATCCGGATTCTGGTGGAACCGCCGCGAGATCTTCTCGTAAGCCGGGTCGACCCGCAGCGCGAGATCGGTGGTCAGCATGGCCGGCGCGCGGCGCTTGGAGGGATCATGCGCGTCCGGCACCGTGCCGGCACCTGCGCCGCCCTTAGGCGTCCACTGATGGGCGCCGGCCGGGCTTTTCGTCAATTCCCATTCGTAATTGAACAGGTTGTCGAAGAAGTTGTTGCTCCATTTGGTCGGCGTCGTGGTCCAGGTGACCTCGAGCCCCGAAGTGATGGCATCGCCGGCAATGCCCGACGCGTGCTTGCTCGACCAGCCGAGGCCCTGCGCCTCGATGCCGGCGCCTTCCGGCTCGGCGCCAACCAGCGAGGCATCGCCGGCGCCGTGGGTTTTGCCGAAGGTGTGGCCGCCGGCGATCAGCGCCACTGTCTCCTCGTCATTCATCGCCATGCGGCCGAAGGTTTCCCTGATGTCGCGTGCCGAGGCAAGCGGATCAGGCTTGCCGTTCGGGCCTTCCGGATTGACGTAGATCAGGCCCATCTGCACGGCCCCGAGATGGCCGCGAAGCTCGCGGTCGCCGGAGTAGCGCTCGTCGTCGAGCCATTTGGTTTCCGATCCCCAATCGACGTCCTGCTCGGGTTCCCAGACGTCGGCGCGGCCGCCGGCGAAGCCGAAGGTCTTGAAGCCCATCGATTCCAGGGCGACATTGCCGGTGAGGATCAGCAGGTCGGCCCAGGAAATCTTGCGGCCATATTTCTGCTTGACCGGCCACAGCAGGCGGCGCGCCTTGTCGAGATTGGCGTTGTCAGGCCAGCTGTTGAGCGGTGCGAAACGCTGCTGGCCGGCGCCGGCGCCGCCGCGGCCGTCACCGATGCGGTAGGTGCCGGCGCTGTGCCAGGCCATGCGGATGAACAGCGGCCCGTAATGGCCGAAGTCGGCCGGCCACCAATCCTGCGAATCCGTCATGACATGGTGCAGGTCCTTGATCACCGCGTCGAGATCGAGGCTCGCGAATTCCTTGGCATAGTCGAAGTCCTCGCCCATCGGGTCGGAGAGGTTCGACTGCTGGTGGAGAACGCCGAGGTCCAGTTGGTTGGGCCACCAGTCACGGTTAGTCCTGGCACCGGGTCCATGCGCGACAGGGCAGTTGCCCGCGCTGTTGTCGTCGGTTTTCGCGTCCATCTTGCACTCCAATTTTTTGCCGAGGGTTCCGGGCAGCCAGCGCCGCCATCCTGGAATGATTCCAGACTAGGCCAGCCTGCCGATAAAAACAAATTGCCTTTCCTGTTCCTTTCAATAGGATTTTCTTATGATAGGCCTAACCGTCCGCCAGATGCATTATTTCGACGCACTTGCGCAGACGCTGCATTTCGGGCGTGCGGCGAAACTTGCGGGCGTGAGCCAGCCGGCGCTGTCCTCGCAGATCGCGGAAATGGAGCAGCGGCTGAACTGCCGGCTGTTCGAACGCGGCGGCAAATCGGTGCGCATGACCGACGAGGCGGCAGCCCTTTTGCCGCGCATCGAACGCATCCTTTCCGACATACGCGAGGTCGAGACCATCGCCCGGCGTGGCCGCCCTGCCATGGGAGGGCGCTTCCGGCTGGGCATCATCCCGACCGTCGCGCCCTATCTTTTGCCGCGCGCGCTGCCCGAGCTGAAAATGCATTTCCCGGACTTGCTGCTCGAACTGCGCGAGGCGGTGACCGCCTCGCTCGTCGAGGACATCGCGTCGCAAAAGCTCGATGCCTTCATCGCCGCGCTTCCGCTCGACCATCCCGGCCTGCTGACCGAGGCTTTGTTCCCCGACCGGTTTTTCCTGGCCGTGCCGTCAGGCGATCCGGCTTTCGCCTCGCCGCCGGTGCCGCCTGAAAGCCCGGCGCTGGAAAGGCTGATGCTGCTGGAGGAGGGCCATTGCCTGCGCGAACAGGCGCTGGCTGTCTGCGGCAATGTGCGGCCGGTGGCGATGGCAAGCTACGGCGCCACCAGCCTGACCACGCTCTTGCAGATGGTGGCGCACGGGCTCGGCGTGACGCTGATCCCGGAAATGGCCACGGGACCTGCCGGCACTATCCCCGATCTCAAGATCGTGCCGTTCCAGGAACCCATGCCGCAGCGCACGATCTGCTTTGCCTGGCGGCGCAACAGCACCTTGCACAATGAGTGCAGGGAGCTGGCGAAGATCATACGAGGATTGGCGGCGGCGGTGCAGGCGGTGTGAAGGACGAGGAGCCCAAGCTTACTATCGGCCCAGGCAAACCTCGAATGTGCGCCTGTTGAACGGCTTGAGTGGATAGCTCGTCTTCATAAAAGCAAGTGGGTCAAGTGCCACGGAACGTGTTGGGCAGAATTACGGAACCGGGCTCATCGTTGGGTCCATAATGTGTGTCACAAATGCGATATGTCTGCGATTCGGTCTGTATGTCGCAAGCCGGCGGGCGTTGCGACTTCAGGCGGCGGTGCTGGCGCGGCTTGGCTCAAGAATAGACTTGACCTTGTCGGCGACCGCGCGGCCGAGATCGGCGTTGTTGCCAGCGGTGAAATGGATGCCGTCGATACCGTCCGTGGTGACGAAATCGCCGGCATTCAGAAAGTCGATCTTCATGAAATCCGCCATCGCCTTGTACTGCCTGGCCAGCTCCCTGGATTTTTCGTGGCCGCCGCCGAACATGCCCTCGAACCAGGGATCGGGCATCGGGGTCAGCGGCGGCGGCGCGATGACCAGCGCCTTCGGAGCCGGATAAGGCGTGCCGATACCGCCGGCGCTCGTCAGGATCTGCCCGACCAGTTTCGCCATTCCGTTAGCGATCTCGTAGGGTGTCCGGCGAAAATAGGATTTCGTGTCATTGGTGCCCAGCATGACGATGACCAGATCCAGCGGCAGATGGCTGGCGATGGCAGAGGGCAGGTAATTGGCGCCGTTGAGGCGCGGGTCGTTGGGATCGTCGAGACAGGTCGTGCGCGCACTCAAACCTTCTTCGATGATGTGGTAGCCCGCTCCCAGCGCCGCCGCCATAACACCCGTCCAGCGCTGATCATAGGGGTAGCGGTAGGTCGGCGACCCTTCCTTGACCGGAACCCAGCCCCAGGTCAGCGAGTCGCCGTAGCACATGATATTTTTTGGCGGTGACATCCATGTTTCTCCATCTGTTTGCAGTTGTCTGAACGTGCAGATCTATCGATCCAGCCCTAACGCCGGTGCCGGCTTGCCTTGTTTCGATTCAGGAGGTTCGCACGCGCACTCCGTAGAAGATCGCCGCACCGAGGATGATGACGCCCTGGGCGATGAGCTTGCCGGGTTCGTCGATGCCGAGCACCGTCATCACGACGAACAAAAGCGCGAAGCACAGCGAGCCGAAGAAAGGTCCCCAGACGCCGCCGTCGCCGCGACCGAAGGCGACGCCGCCAAGGATTGTCGCCGCGACTGCCAGGATCGGCAGGTCGAGACCGACGCGCACGCTGCCGACGGCGATTGAACCTGTCTGTACCAGGGCCGCGATCGCCGCGATCAGGCCGGCGAGCGTATGCGCCAGGATGACCGTGCGCTGGACCGGCACGCCGGAAAAATGGGCGGCTTCGGCATTCTCGCCGACAGAGGCCACGTAACGACCAAACACTGTCTGCGACAGAAGCAGCCACACCGCGGCGGTCAGCATGATCCAGAACAGCACCGGCGTCGGAACCGACAGGAACTTCGTGTTGTAGAGGTCGTTGAACAGTTTCGGCACATCGCCGGGTGGATTGCCGCTCGACAGGAACTGCACCAGTCCGACCAGGATGATGCTGACGGCCAGCGTGACTATGACGGCCGACACCCGCCGGATGCCGATCATTAAGCCGTTGAACAGGCCAATGACGAGGCCCGTGGCGAGCGCCAGTACGACGAAGAAGGGCAGCGACGCGCCCGGGAAACTGCCCGACGAGATGAAATAGTTGATCAGCAGGATGATGCCGCCGCCGGAGAGGTCGATCGACTTCACGCGCATGACGACGAGCTGCCCCAGCACGAGAATGCCGAGCGGAACGATCTGCCTGATGAAGATGCCCATGATGTTGAGGTTGAGCATGTTCGGCCGTGCGACCCACAGCGTGGCCAGAAGCACGAGGAAGACAAAGTAGGACGGCGGTATGCGAAGCAGACGCCGGGCGATCGGGTTTGCGAGAACGGCAGTCATCGCTCAGAGCCCCATCTTCTTGCGGGATTGCAGCCCGACCACGGCCAAGAGAATGCCGCCCTTGATCGCCGTCTGGACAAAGGGCGAGACGTTGGCGAGGTTCATGCCATTGGCCAGCAGTGCCATCACAAGCGCGCCGATCACCGTGCCGTGCAGGCTGCCGATTCCGCCTGAAAGCTGGGTGCCTCCAAGTGCCACGGCGGTGACCGTGTCGAGTTCGAAAAGCAACCCGACATTTGGATCACCCGACACGATGCGCCCGGCCAGGAAGACACCGGCAACGGCCGCGAAACAGGAGCAGACCACATAGGCGAGGATGATGTTGCGGCGATCGGAGACGCCGAAATTGCGGGCAGCGCTTTCGGCCCCCGACGCGATGCCGCCGCCGATCGCAAACAGATGCAGGCCGTATCGCGATCCGTAGAGCAGCTTCCAGGCCAACAGCATCACGACGATTCCCCAAAAGACCGGATAAGGAATACCGAGGAAACTGCCTGAGACGGCAGCAATGACGATCTCCGGAACGGTGCCGCCGGAGACGGGACGCAAGATGCGCGTGATGCCAAGGACAATGTACTGCGTCGATAGCGTGGCGATGATTGGATGGACGTTGAAACGGGTGATCGCCAGGCCGTTGATCAGCCCGATGAATGCGGCCAGCACGAAGACCGCCGGGATCAGCACGATCGCCGGCTGGTCGAGCGCCAGCACCGCCGTCGTGAAACTGATGACCGAGCCGACCGACAGATCGAGCCCGCCGACGAGCACGACGACGAGTTGTCCGGCCGCCGCGATGACCAGCGGCATCGCCTGCGCAACCAGGTTGAAAAGGTTTTCGGCCGTTGCGAACTGCGTCGTCTGAACCGACAGCCACAGCGAAATGAGCAAGGCAACCAACAATGGCAGACCCCATTGGCCCTGCCGTGTGTTCCGGCCACTCACGATGTTGGACAGGCTACGATACATGGAAGGCCCCTAGTGCCGGCGCGCCGAGCCGCCCGTCAGGGCCGCGTCAAGGATCTTGTGCTCCGTCGCCTGTGCTGCCGGCATTTCGGCCACGACTGTGTCGTGGTGGACGACATAGATGCGGTCGCACAGCCCGATCAGCTCGATCGTCTCGCGCGACAGCACCAGCACCGCGCCACCCTTGCGGGTGAAGTCGCGCAGCAGATGGTAGATCTCGGACTTGGCGCCTATGTCGACGCCGCGGGTCGGCTCTTCCACCAGGAGAAGATCGAGATCCGCGGCGAGGTAGCGGCCGAGCAGCACTTTTTGCTGATTGCCGCCCGACAGCGAACCGACCGGAGCGGACGGCCCTGTCGCCTTTATGTTCATGACATCCATCATGCGGGCGATGACGCTTCGATAGGGCCGCGCCGGCGCAAGTTCGCGTCGCCTCGAATGCAATCCGATGGCGATGTTGTGGGCGATCGGCAAAGCGAGAAAGAGCCCCTCCTCCTTGCGGTCCTCGGGGACGAAACCGACCTTCAGCTGCTGCAAATGGCGAACGCCTGATGATGTCGAGAGCGGCATGTCGAGCGTTTTGCCGTTGATGGAAATCGTCCCGGCAAAAGGATGGTAGCGGCCGATGAGGGAGCGCAAGAAGCGCTGCTGGCCCTGTCCCTCAAGCCCGGCGAGGGCGACGATCTCGCCCTTGTGCAACGTCAGCGACAGAGGCTGCGATGTCTCGGTGATCCTGAGATTCTCGACGCGCAGGATTTCGCCGCCCCTGTCGCCCGTGCGATCTGGGAACAGGTCCTGGAGTTCGCGCCCGACCATCATGGCGATGAGTTCGTCTGTGGTGATCTCGGACACCGTTCTGGTGTCGACCAGTGCGCCGTCCTTCAGCACCGTCACAGTGTCGCACAGCTCGAAGATTTCCTCCATGCGATGCGAAATGTAGACGATTGCCTTTCCCCTATCGCGCAGGCGGCGGATATTGCGGTTGAGCACATCGACATCGGCCGCGTTGAGCGCCGCTGTCGGCTCGTCGAGAATAAGCACGCCGGCGTCGGCCTGGATGCAATGCGCGATCTCGACGAATTGCCGCTCGGCAATGGTCAGGTTGGAAACGAGTTGCGAGGAGTCTAGCGTGAGACCGAGTTCGCCGAGTGCCTTGGCGGTTCGGCTGTTCATCGCGGAATAGTCGATCGAGCCGAACCGGTTCGTCGGCTCCCGGCCGAGAAACATGTTCTCGGCGATCGACAGATTAGGCAGCAGCGAGTGTTCCTGGAAAACGGTCGAGATGCCGGCATCGAGCGCGGCGCGCGGTGACTTCAGATCGAGCTTTTCCCCATTCATGAAGATCCCGCCGGAATCGGGCTGATACACGCCCGCCAGGATCTTCATCAAGGTCGATTTTCCGGCGCCGTTCTCGCCCATCAGGGCGTGAACGCTGCCGGCCTTCAGATCGAGGGAAACGGAGTGGAGCGCCTTGCTTCCCCCGAATGCCTTCGAAATGTGCGACATCTCGATAAGATTGGCCACTAAACCCTCGCTTCACCACTGGAAGGGCCCGCGGGGACGCTTGTCCACTCCCCGCCGGCCACGGCGTGTCACTTCTTGCCGTAATATTCCTTGAGCTTTTCTTCGGGGAGTTCGCTCGGCCACCAGACATTGGCCGTCAGGTCGTCGCGATAGTATTTCGCGGCCTTGTCCTTGTCCCAGCCATCAGGGTTGTAGACATAGCGCTTGTAGAGTTGCTTGCCCTCGAGCAGGGCTACAGCGGCGCGCACGCCGGCAGCACCCTGGGCCGGGCTGTATTCCGGAGAGATCGACTTGAATCCATCCGTGATCCACTGGCCGAAATAGCCATTGTTGCCCTCGCCCGAAATCGGCGGGATCGGCGTGCCGAACTGCTTGAAGACATCGACGCAGGCGCGCGTCATGTCGGCGCCGGACGACCAGATGCCGTCGACCTGCGGATTGTTCAGATAGAGCGTCTCGCACAGCTTCTTGGCCTTGTCATACTGCCAGTCGCCATGCTCCTCGGCGATGATCTGCACATGCGTGCCCTTGAGCGATTCCAGCAGCCCGTTGTAGCGGTTGGTGTCTTCCGGGTGGCCGGCAAGGCCACGCAGGACCCAGATCTTGCCGTTGTCGCCAACGGTCTTCACCAGCCAGTCGCCCATTACCTTGCCGAAGTGCTCGGCTCCCCCTTGGATTTCGGTGGTGTAGGCATCGGAATCGATGCGGCCGGTGTGAAGGATGACGGGGATGCCGGCGGCGACCGCCTTGGCAATGCTGGCGTTGGCGGACGTGCTGGTCACCGGCTGAACGATGATCGCGTCGACATGCTGGGCGATCAGATCCTCGATATCGGCTACCTGCTTCTTCTGATCGAAGCCGGCATCGAGCAGGATGAACTTCGAGATGCGCTTGTCCTTTGCCGCGGCATTTTCCGCCTCATGCGCGACCTGCACGGTCCAGGTGTTGGCGTTGACGCCGAAGTCGCTCATTCCGATCACCCAGGGGGGATCCTTCTTGAATGCGCCGGCCGCGGTCATGCGCGTGTCGTCGTGGCGCGGCGCGACGCCGTCCATCAGCTTGATATCTTCCGCGTGCGCCAGGGGCGTTACGGCAAGCGCTGATACAACGAGCATCCCCAGCCCGACGGTTTTCAGCAATCCTAACATTGAACTCCTCCTTGTGGTTGCTCCAGCCGTACGGACGCGCACGGGCCGCGAGACGCTCTCCCGATGCATGCTTGTCGTCGCGAACCGACCTATGCACGCAATTCTCCCGCCCCCGAACACATGTGTGTCGAGGCCCAATTTCGGCTGGACAATGATGACGGTCGAGAACTCCTCCGGGCACTTTAGAAGCATAGTGGGTTTGACCTGTCAATAGTTAGTCATGTTGAATGACTATTCCGTTGCTTGCCTTTCGCCACTCCGCTATTCATCATGAAGAGCGCTCGTCCTGCACCGGCGCGCGGTCAGTCCCGGCGGGAAAATCATGCGATCAGTCTTGTGCTACGGCGACTCCAACACACACGGCCAGATCCCCGGCAAGGGGCCGCTCGAGCGCTATGGCCCGGCTGAGCGCTGGCCGGGGATACTGCGCGCTCATCTAGGCCCCGACTGGTATGTCATCGAGGAAGGATTGAGCGGTCGAACCACCGTCCACGACGATCCGATCGAGGGGGCACACAAGAACGGTAGAACCTATCTCCGCCCCTGTCTGCAGAGCCATGCGACGCTCGACCTCGTCATCATCATGCTCGGCACCAATGACCTCAAGATCCGCTTCAACAAACCGCCGTCGGAAGTGGCTATGGGCATCGGCTGCCTTGTCTACGACATCAAGGAACTGGCGCCCGGTCCGGGCGGCACCACACCCGAAATCATGATCGTCGCACCGCCGCCGATGCAGGACGACGTCAAGGAGTGGAAGTCCATCTTCGCCGGCGCACCGGAGAAATCGCGGCTGCTGGCGCTCGAGTTCGAGGTGCTGGCGGATTCGCTCGAACTGCACTTTTTCGATGCCGGCTCGGTGGTGTCCTGCAGCGAAGCGGACGGATTTCACATCGATGCCGAAGCGCACAGACTGCTTGGCATCGCACTCGCCCGCGCGGTCGATGCGATCGGCTGGAGCCGCTCGACATGAGCAACCATACCGCCGCCCGGCAATGCGCTCTTACCGATGGGGCGACCCTTGCCTGACATGAGGTTTGCACCACCCAATCCCTTGCGCATCGCCGATCGTGCGAGCGGGCTGAACGCGTTGAGCGTGCGCAGCTACAACGAGCGTCTGGTGCTGTCGCTGCTGCTTCAGAACGAGGGCATATCGCGGATGGAAATCGGCGAGAAGACCGGTCTGTCGGCGCAGACGGCCTCGGTCATCGTCCGCTCCCTCGAACAGGAAGGGCTGGTCTCGCAGGGCGAGGCGCAGCGCGGCCGTGTCGGGCCCCCCACCATCCCGCTTTCACTCAACCCGGAAGGCGCCTACGCGGTCGGCGTCGGCTTCAGCCGGCGCAGGATCGACATCGCGCTCATCGACTTCATCGGCACCGTGCGCTTCCACACGCAGTTGCCCGCGGATGAAGCCAATCCGTTTCCGAAAAGCGGCGATTTGCTTGCGACGATCAGGCAAGCCATGACGAGCCTGCCGGTCGAGGCGCGCAGCCGGGTCGCGGGTATCGGGCTGGCCGTTCCCGATGAGGTCGACGCCATGGCTGCAACCGGCAACGGATCGAGCACGTCCCTGAAGGCTTTGCAAAGCGAGATCGAAGAGCAGATCAAGCTGCCGGTCTTCGTCCAGAACGACATCACCGCGGCGGCCGGCGGTGAGAGCATGTTCGGCGTCGCAAAGCCGCTGAACGACTATTTGTTCTTCTATCTCGGAGCTAGGCTGCAGAGCAGGCTCATCCTCAACCACCAGATCTATAAGGGAAACTCCAGTGCCAGCTTCGATCATGGCCTCATGCGCCTGGAAAGCGAACTGGCCATGCGCGGACGCTCGTCCGAAATCATCTGGAGCAGCAGCCCTGAGTGGCCTGATCTTGGAGAGGCCTACACCGAATGGCTGGGGGAATGCTCAAACCGCCTGAAAGCATCGATCTCGGCGCTGACCCAGTTTGTCGAGTTCAGGACGGTCCTCCTGTCCAGCTATGCGCCGCAGAAAATCGCCAAGGCCTTGTGCGCCGATATCGGCCGGGAATTTGCCGCTGTCCAAGCGTTGCCAGCGCGGGTGACCATCAGCCCGAAAGCCGTCGGCGCAGCCAGCCTGCCGTTCAGCTCGCGGTTTATGATTCAATGATCGGAACGCTGATAACAGAAGGGTTGCAAAGCCCCATCTGAGACGTGGATGCACGCGGTTTGAATGTCGGCTGACTCCGGTGCGAGAAGCTGTCCCTCACGCCATCTTCTGTGACCTCGCGCATCAGGAACGGGATGCCGACGACCGTCATCGGCAATTCCGCGCGGAAGCGGATGTGCGTGGGACCTCGTAATGCACGATCTGGCCTGGGGTGATGGCCCGTCACCCTGTCGGAGCACCGCGACGCCGGCGTAGTGGCTTCCCAATTGCCAGAAGGGCAGCGGGAACCGCCCGCGCTCCTCTTCAACGATGCGGAAGCCCGCCTCTCGGATCAAGTGCAGCGGTTGGCGGTTGAGATGACAGCCGCCGGCGATCTGTCCCCACGGCTTGTTCAGCCGCTCCTGCCATCTGCGGCCGCGCGGCCCCTCGGCCTGGCCGTGCTCGATGAAGATCAGCCGGCCCATAGGTTTCAATATGCGGCGGATCTCGGTCAGCGCCGCGTCAGGGTCGGGAATGGTGCAGAAGGCATAGGTGACGACGACCGTGTCGGCGAGGCCATCGATCAAGGGCAGCCTTTCGCCGCTGGCCCGGATGCAGTCGACGTCGAACGGCAGGGAACGGATCTTCGGTTCGGCCAGGCCAAGCATTGTGCCGTCGGGATCGATGCCGACCAGCCGCTCCACCCTGGCGGCGTCGTAATAGGGAAGGTTCAGGCCGGACCCGAAGCCGACTTCGACCACAATCCCCTGCGCCCGCGGGATCATGCGCCTTCGCATGCGCGCGAACACGTTTGCCGAACAGCCGGCGTGGACGAGGTAGGGAGCAATGCAGCGTGCGTACCAGGAGAGACAGGATTGGCACATGTCTCAGCCTCCTTTCCCTGCGTTCTTGACGCCGATGGGAACGCCACCCCCGGCAATGGCCTCGGACGTGCAATGCTGGCTGAGAGTATTGACCGGTGACATTTCTCGCTCCAAGGAGTCTCCTGATCGGGCCCGATCGGCCCGACGTCGTGGGATGGATAGAAGGCCGGCGTCCCCTGAACGTCCCCGCTCGGCCGCATACGGGTCGATGGAAAGATTGGAGTTCCGACTTCTGGAGTTTCCGGAGTTCCGTCTGAACGGGCAGCCGGTGGAACTCGCCTTGCGCAAGGCGGCCGCGCTCCTCATCTATGTCGCCGAGGCCGGCGGGCCCGTGGCGCGCGAGGTCGCCGCCACGCTTCTGTGGCCCGAAACCGACGAAGAAGCCGCACGAGCACGCCTTCGGCGCACACTGCATAAAATTCGCATCGCGTTCGGCACGGAGGTCATCGCCGCCACGGGGGCATCCCTCAGCCTACACCCGGCGCTTTTCGTCGAGCTCGACTCCAAGGTTTTCGAGCATGCCTGCAATGTCGGCCCTCTCGACGAGGCGGCCGACATCTATAAGGGCGACTATCTCGGCGGCTTCTCACTCCCGGATTGTCCGGAATTCGACGAATGGGTCTTTTTCAGGCGCGAGGCCTTGCGTAGCCGACTGGTGCAGACGCTGGAGCGTACCATCGAAGCGAAGATCGCCGGCGGCGAACCACGCAGCGCGGTCGTGCATGCGACGCGCCTGGCGGCACTCGACCCCTTGAGCGACAGTGCGCACCGTCACCTGATCCGCGCCCACCTGGCGGCCGGGGACAGGGCGGCAGCCGAGCGCCAGGCCGAAAGCTGTGTCCGGCTGTTACGAGACGAACTCGGCGTAGCGCCGGACCCGGCCACGCTTGCCCTGGTGCGGGAGCCAACTCAAGATGTCACTTTGGACGTGCCCAGGACGCGCTACGTCGAAGTGGACGGCATCCATCTCGCCTATCAGATCGTCGGCAGCGGACCGACGGACATCGTGCTTGTTCCCGGTTTCATTTCGCATGTCGAGCGTATCTGGGAAGACAGACGCTGCCGCGCCTGGATATCAGCGGTTTCGCGCTTGGGCCGCCTGATCCTGTTCGACCGGCGCGGCATGGGACTTTCCGACCGTGTCGGTGTCCGTGCCACAGTCGAAACGACAGCGCAGGATATTCTGGCAGTCATGAACGCGGCCGGCAGCAGCCGGGCCTTGCTCATCGGCGCCTCGGAAGGCGGGCCGGGTTGTGTCCGTTTCGCCATCGATCATCCGGATCGGCTCATCGGCCTTGTCCTGTGGGGCTCGCTCGCGAAAGGCAGCCGCGCGTCGGACTATCCCTTCGCCTTGACCGCCGCGCAATACGATCTGTGGAAGCAGCGGCTGATCGCCGGCTGGGGCGGCCCGGCGGAAATCGAGACCTTCGCCCCGAGCCTCTCCGGAGACCGCCAGGCGGAGACCTGGTGGGCGGGATTGCTCAGGGCAGCCTCCAGCCCCGGCGCGGTCGCGGGTCTGCTCGAAGCGCTGCGTGATACCGATGTCCGTTCCCTGCTCGCAAAAGTCTCGGCCCCGACGGTGGTCCTGCACCGCTCCGGCGACCGCGCCGTGCGCGTCGAGGCAGGGCGGCTCCTGGCCGCCGGGATCCCGGGCGCGCGGTTCATCGAGATCGCCGGTGACGACCACTGGTTTTGGGTCGGCGACCAACAGCCGCTGCTCGACAGCATCGGCGCGCTTGCACGAAGCAGTTGATGCGCGGATGCGGCATCTGCCGCCGTCAGTTCCGCGTGTGCAAATGGTTGTGGGGACTGGCCGCGAATGGCGAGGCCGGCGCGGATGCCATTTTGGCCATGCTCCGGGACGACGCCGGGCGGCGTCGAACACGACGTCCGGTGGAAGGCCGGTTTTCGGCCTATTTCGGTGCAGCGGCAGCGGTTCCGCCCGGCGGGATGATCCGCATCATGGATGTCGACACCGTGTCGCCAGGCTTGAACGGGCCCGGGACCTTGTTGCTTACCGGCTTCACGCTTTGCAGGAACGCCGCGATGGCCATGGCATCGTCCGCTGTGAGATGCGCAAAAGCAGGCCAGGGCATAATCGGCGCCAGGGTGCGGCCGTCCGGCCGCTGGCCAGTCTGGATCGCAGCGACGATCTGCTCCGGGGTCCAGCTGCCGATGCCGGTCTCCCTGTCGGGCGTGATGTTTCGACCGGGAAAGACACCGACGCCAGGTATCTCAAAGCCCACATCCGAGCCGCCAAGAAAGCGCGACATATCGGGTTTGCCGAAGAAGTAGCCGGGCGTGTGGCAGTCGTTGCAGCCGGCGATCGTGACCAGGTACTCGCCACGCGCGACCTGCGCGTCGTCGGCCACGGCGACGTATGATGGAAGGGCGACGACCGAGGCCGTGAGCAATGCGAGACGAACTGACGCTGGAAACATGGTTTTCTCCCTTGGTTGTTCTTGGCTTCTCCTATGCCCTTTGTCGTGCTCCCGTCGGGGGCTGCCGTTACGCAGCCCGGCCAGCCGATTGCGGCGCACCTGATCCGCTCTACGTTGCGCCTTACGGTTTGCGGCCGATCACGGCGCCGTTCGCGGCGGGAGCATCGAACCAGACCGTCTCGACGTGCCTGAATCCGGCTTCCTCGAGCCACGCCGAATACTCGGCCGGGGTGTAGTTTCGTCCTTCCGTCTCGATCAGCATGTTGAGGCTCATCAGCGCGGCCGGCGCCGGGCCGGTCTTTTCATCATTGACGAGAAGCTCGCTGATGACGACCGCGCCGCCGCTTGGCAAAGCCTCGAAGGATCGGCGCAGCAGGGCGCGGTTCTTCGCCTCGTCCCAATCGTGCATGATCATCGACAGGAGATGCACGTCGTGATCCCCGGGAAGCTGTTCGAAGAAATTGCCGTCCGCGGTCTCGATGCGGTCGGTCAAGCCGGCCTCGGCGATCTTTCCCGCGGCGATCGCGGCCACATGCGGCAAGTCGAACACGGTCGCACGCAGCGCCCCATATTGTTTGCAAAGCTCGATGTCGTACGCGCCCGATCCGCCGCCGATGTCCAGGAGGCGGCGGAAATGACTGAGATCCACGGCTTCGCCGAGCTTGCGCGCGGTCATCGTGGAAAGCGAATGCATCGCCTCCCAGAAAAGCGCCAGCATCGTAGGATCCTCGCCCTCGAACATCGAGGATTGCACTGCCGGATCCCATGTGGTTGGCCGGTTCGTGCGCAGCGCCTCTGCAAGCCTTCCCCAGCCCGCATAGAGTCGCTTGTCGGCCATCTGCACGAAGCCACCGAAGTAATACGCCTTACCCTTCACGAGATAAGTTTCGCTTAAGGGCGTGTTGCGATAGCGGCCGTCCGTTTTCTCCAGGAGCCCAAGTGCAGCGCAGCCGGTCAACAGCATCTCGGCCGGTCGTTGATGCAGGCCGAGCGCTTCCGCCAAACCGGCAACCGTGATGGCGGCGCCGCTCGCAAGGCGGCTGAAGAGGTCCAACTCGTGCGCGGCGGCCAGAGTCTTGAAGGCCCAGAAACCGGTCGAAAGCGCCATCAGTGGGACAGCGGAAGGAAGCTCTTGCTTGGTGACGATTGGTCGGTCGGCCGCGCGCAGCCCTGTCTCGCCCGGGATCGAACCGGGCTGGTGGGCAAGTGTTGTCGTGCGCGTAGCAGAGCGCTGATGGTTGGGCATGGCACTCTCCCCAAATGTTGACGATTGGTCCGCAGCTTCCGAGCCGCGCGGTGATCTCGACGGCGCGGGTTTCGAAAATGCCGCCGATCGAATGGTCCACCAGCACGCGGCGGCGGCCTTGTGCTCGCAAGGCCGCGCCGATGGGGCGCAATAGGGTCAGCCCTGGCGACCGGCGTAGGATCGGCCCCGTGGTCCGGCAGATCGATGGCATGGACCCGAATGTCCCTCAACAGCTCGGGGGACAAATCCGCGATTGCCCGACCTCTTGAGACGGATAATTGCCAAGTCTTGAGGGCCGCGACTGTGGTTTTCGGCACAGACCAAGGTAGTCGCACGCTCGACGGGTGATGGATTCGAGTCTCCGCTCGAGGCATTTCAGCCTCCCATAGCCAGCCATCCGCTTCTTCCCTTGCCGCCGAAGCAATGGTAAGGAGGCTAGAGGACCGATAGAAGTGCCAATTCATGGATTCTTGGCCAGTCCAATTCCAATTGGCATGACGACACTTGCAAGGCGCTGCCGCTAAGCCGGCAGGACGCAGGAGGACTGGTGGCAGGCTGAATTCCAGTGCCTGCGTCAGACCAATTCCAGTTGCTGAACAATGACCACCTTTCACATAAGCCTGGTCGGGCGCAAGAATCTCAGCGGCGAGATTTATCGTCAGATACGGCGCGCCGTTCTGGATCGACGGCTGCGGCCCGGCGACCCTCTGCCGCCTGGCCGCGAACTGGCGCGGACGCTTGCCGTGTCGCGTGCCACCGTGACCGTGGTTTATGAACGGCTCGCCGCGGAAGGGTTCGTGACATCCCGGCAGGGGTCTGGGACGTTCATCAGCGAATTGGTCGTGCCGGCCGGGCGAGAAAAGACCGGACGCCGATCTACCGGCGTGCTCCAGCCACGCCAGATCTGGGAGGCGATAGCCCCACCACCCGCATTCGAGCCGGTTCGGTTCGACTTTCACGCCGGGTTTTGCGATGCTTCGCTGTTTCCGCACGGGGCGTGGCGGCGGTCGGTGGTTTGGGCGCTGCGTTCGGGCGAAGCGACCGCCGGCACTTACGAGCATCCCGCCGGACATCACGATCTCAGGGTCGCAATCGCCAGGCACATAGGCATCTCCCGAGGGATCGGGGCGGCTGCGGACGACATCATTGTCACAAACGGTACGCAGCAGGCACTGGATGTCCTGGCCCGCGTCCTGCTGGCACCGGGCGATGCAATTGCCATTGAAGATCCGGGCTACGGTCCTCCGAGGCATTTGTTCAAGGCCTTGGGTATTCGTGTGGTCGGTGTACCGGTGGATTGCCAGGGCCTGGTCGTTGATGCGCTACCGCGCGGAGTCCGAGCCGTGTATGTCACGCCGTCTCATCAATTTCCGCTTTCGGTGACGATGACGCTGCCGCGCCGGCAGGCGCTGCTGGCCTGGGCCGAGCGAAATAACGCGGCCATCATCGAAGACGACTACGACAGCGAGTTCCGTTTCGGGGGCCGTCCCCTCGAGCCGTTGCAGACGCTCGACGCAAAAGGCCGGGTCATCTACGTCGGCTCCTTCTCGAAGACAATGCTGCCGACGCTTCGGCTGGGCTTCATATTGACGCCGCCATCGCTGCGAGCGGCCGTGCACAAAGCGAAATTCGTCAGCGACTGGCATTCATCGACCCCGGCGCAAGCAGCGCTCGCGCGCTTCATCGATGAGGGCGCCTTTGCGCGTCACATCCGTCGGGTGAACGCAATCTACCGGGAACGGCACCAGATCATCGCGAACGCCATCGCCAATGATTTTGCCGATCATCTCGAACTCATCCCATCGACAACGGGGCTCCATCTCACCGCTCTTGCCCGGAAAATGTCGGCGGACCAGATCGCCGAGGTCGCGCGCCGCGCAGCCGATCGGAGCGTCGCCGTCCAGATCCTGTCACGGTTCGCCGTGAACGCCATACCGCGAGCCGGCATCATGCTGGGGTATGGCGCCATTCCGACGCCCCGCATCGAAGAAGGGTTGCATTTGCTGCGCGCCTGTTTCGACAGTGAACCGTCCTGACCTTCGATTTATCTACGCCACGCGTGGTTGAGCTGGCCTGGGTTTGACCACGGTGGCGAGTACGATGCCGGTGACGATGAAGGCCGCGCCGACCAGATCGTAATCGTGCAAGCCCTCGCCGAGCAGCAGATAGGCTAACACAGCGACGAACACCGTCTGCAGGTAGAGCAGCATGCTCGCTCGGCTCGCGCCGAGCGTTTCCACGCTTTTGTTGTAGAGATAGTACATCAAGGCGCCGCCCGGACCTGCCAGATAGGCGAGCGCGAGAATGCTGTGGACGTCCATGGCGGAGCGTTCGTCGTTGAACAATTCCCACACATGGAACGGCAAGGCGACCAGCGCACCGGCGCCGAGCAGCAGCACGACCATCGGCAGGAGTTCGATGCCGAATTTGGCACGGCGCAAAAGCACGGTGTACAGGCCCCAGCAGAACGCGCTGCCGACGATCCACAGCTCGCCGGCGTTGAACTTGAGTTGCAGCAGCGCCGTCAGGTTCCCGTGGGCAACGATGAAAATCATCCCGGCGAGCGCAACCAGCGCGCCTAGCGACTTCCACAGCCCGAGCGGCTCGCCAAGCACGAAACGGGCGAGCACCATCGTCATGACAGGCGACAGCGCCATGATGATGCCGGCCGTGGTGGCGTCGGTGTCGTTGAGGCCATGGTAGATCATACCTTGGCACAGGGTGAGGCCGATCGCCCCCACCGCGACGACCTCCACGACGCGCGTTCGCAACAGTCCGATCATCGCGTCGTGATGACGGTGCACGATCGGCAGCAGGATGGCGCAGGCAAGCGTCAGCCGCCAGAAGCAGAGGCCCCAGGGTGGCATTTCAGGCGCCACCCATTTGGCCGCGATATAGACGCCAGCCGAAAGCAGCCAGCACAGGACGGCGGCCGGATAGCCGGTCACGGAGGCCACGACCTCGGGTTGCGCGACGTGATGCGCTATCGGCATTGCCTGCATGTCATGCCCTCCCCTTCTATGACGTCGGCCCGATGCGACAATATAGCCTGCGCGGTTGGGTCGTGCATCCGTTTTGAAAGGCGAAAGAAACTGCACTTGGCCGCGGCGCCTGATACAGGCCCCCTGTTCCGATCGTGCGGCGCTTGGTGGCTCGCTCGCGATCCAGGCGCGAGCGTAGCCGGGTTTGGAAATGTGAGCGACAGATAGAACCAGTGCACAATTGCGATAAGATGTTTCACCATTTCCGGTTTTCGAGGTCCAATGTCTGAAGTGGACTGGCTCAGCCATCTCTTGCAAATCATCACCGTTACCGGCCAGCTCGAGGTCCGCTGCGCCTACGGTGCGCCGTGGCGCATTGCCTGGAGCAAGGCTGCCGCAAACGAAATTCCCTACCATGTCATCGTCAGGGGCCGGGCCATTTTGGAGGATCCGGACACGAGAGCAGCAAGGGAGCTGGTGAGTGGAGATATTGTGCTGCTGCCTCACGGCGCGGCGCATGTGCTGCACGACGGCAGCGGGCAAATACCAATCCCTACCCAGCAACGGCGGGGGGCTGCCGGATGGATGCTGAGCGAGAATGATGGCCAGGGCGAGCAACTGGATCTGCTGTGTGGGCGATTTTTTATCGCACCACCCCATGATCGGCTGGTCCGCAACTACCTGCCTGCGGATCTGGTGGCGCGGTCCAAGGACGGCGATGAAGAAAACGGCATCGGCTCCGCCTCCAGCCAACTGGCCGGCCTGGTGACGCTGATGCGAATGGAGTCCGCCGGTGACAGAGCCGGAGGACGCGCCATTCTCAACGCGCTTTCTTCGGCCCTGTTCACACTGGTACTGCGCGCGGCGAGCCAATCCGGGAAAGCCCCCGAAGGCTTGTTGGCCCTGGCCGGCAATCCCCGGCTTGCTCCAGCCATTTCCGCGATGTTCGCCGATGCGGCACGGCCTTGGAAACTGCCCGATCTGGCCGAATTGTGCGGGATGTCGCGCGCTACGTTCATGCGCCAGTTCCAGGACAAGCTGGGTCGCTCCGCGCTCGATTTGTTGACCGATCTCCGCATGAGCCTGGCCGCCAACGAGTTGAAGAAGCCGGCGATCAGCACCGAGGCCGTGGCCGAGACCGTCGGGTATCAATCCGTTTCGGCGTTCCGGCGTGTTTTCGCCGAAAGGACGGGGATGACGCCGGGGGAGTGGCGGCGACTGGCGCACAAGGGCGAGTAAGACGCGCGGTCCGGAATCGAGAAAGCGCAATTTGATCCTTTCGCGCATCATATTGAGCTAATTCAGCCTCGAAATAATCACTCTTCCCCGTAGATTAGGCTCCGCAATCACTTGATAAGGGAGCCATCCAATGAACTGCCTCGCCACCACCGGACCCGCAACCCGCGTAGCCGCCCAGATCTTCGCGCAAACCGGGAAGAGCGAAAACGCTTTCGCGACGAATGCCGTCATCGAAACGATCCTAAGCCGCAGCGCCGCCAAGTACTACGATCCCGCTGCCACCCTGAGCGACGACCAAATCCGCGACCTGGTGCGTATCGGCACGTCCGCGCCAACCTCCTTCCACCTGCAGAACTGGCGCTTCATCGCCGTACGCTCGCCGGAAGCCAAGGCACGGCTGCGCCCGATCGCCTGGAATCAGCCGGCGATCACCGATGCGGCCGTGACCTTCATCATCATCGGCAGGCTGGCCGATGCCAGCACCGTCCCAGCCCGCCTGGCGCCCGTGGTGGAGGCCGGCATCATGCCGGCGCACCTGGTGCCGGAATGGGAGATCCCCGCTCGCGGTTTGTATGACGATCAGCCGCGGCGCCAGCGCGACGAGGCGGTACGCTCCGCGACCTTTGGCACCGCGGCGATCATCTACACGGCCCGGTCGCTGGGCATGGGTTCGACACCGATGATCGGTTTCGACGCCGAGGCGGTGCACCGCGAGTTCGGCCTGGCCGAAGACGAAGTGCCGGTCATGCTGCTGACCGTCGGGCCGGAGCGAGCCGGCAACTGGCCGCAGAAGCCGCGCATGCCGGTGGCCGATGTCCTGGAGTTTGCATAATCCCCGGCAACTCCAGATCTTACGGAGACGAGGATGGCAAGAACTGCCGCTCTCGTGGAAGGCGCCGCGCCAATGGCTGATTGCATGAGAGATCGAAAAGTCCTTCCACGCCCGTAAATTACCCGAACCAACAAATGTCTGAGGAGACAATTCCCATGAAAGCGATCGTAGTGACGGACCAGGCTGCAGGAACGGCCGGGATGAAATTGGTGCAGCGGCCCGAGCCGCAGGCGGCGATAAACGATGTCGTCGTCGAGATCCATGCGTCGGGGTTCGTCCCGACCGAACTGACGTGGCCCTCGACCTGGACCGATCGCGTCGATCGCGACCGGACGCCATCGATCCCCGGGCACGAACTGGCCGGGGTGGTCACCGCCCTGGGCTACGGTACGACAGGCCTGTCGGTAGGCCAGCGGGTGTTCGGCCTCGCCGATTGGTATCGCGACGGCACCCTGGCGGAGTATATCGCCATCGAGGCCCGCAACCTCGCGCCATTGCCGGGCGATCTCGACTTCACGGTGGGCGCTAGCCTGCCGATCTCGGGCCTGACCGCGTGGCAGGGACTGTTTCAGCACGGCCGTCTTCAGGCGGGGCAGAGCGTCCTTGCGCATGGCGCGGCCGGCGCCGTCGGGTCGATGGTGACGCAGCTCGCACGAGAGGCCGGCGCCTACGTCATTGGCACCGGACGCTCTGCCGACCGCCAGAAGGCGCTCGACTTCGGCGCAAACGAATTCGTCGACCTCGAGAACGACGCCCTCGAAGACGTGCGCGGCGTCGATCTGGTGTTCGATGTCATCGGCGGCGACATCCAGAAGCGGTCCGCGGCGCTGATCCGAGCCGGAGGCACGATGGTGACTGTCGTCGGCCCGGCCGAGGCGAGGCCCGTGGATGGCCTGGCGGTCGACTTCGTCGTCGAAGCCGATCGTGCCCAGCTGAGCGAGATCGTCCAGCGGGTGCGGAACGGACGGCTGCGGACGAACATCGGCAAAGTCGCTCCTCTCGACGAGGCGATCGCCGCCTTCAACTCGACCGAGCGACGCGCGGGGAAAACGGTCATCCGCGTTCGCCCGTGAGGTCTTGGGGGAGAGAGGGACGGTTCCTCTCTCCCCGATTTCGTCCAGACGGGCGGCCCCGGATAGGTTGCGAGCAGCGATATCTCATGTCGGCCCCGCCGGTTTCGGTGTCGCATTCTGTTGGCCCGCCGGGCCGCCGACCGGCAGACATACCCAGAATGTTGATTTCGAGGCGGGACGAAGATGTTCGTCCCGCTATTCGAGATACGGCGCCAGTACATCTTCGATCCATTTCATGAATGCGCGGACGCGGCGCGACAGATTGCTGCGATGTGCTACGACGAAGGACACGGGGATCGCCCGGCGACGCAAATCGGGCATGATCTCCACCAGCGCTCCACTCTTCAAGTATTGGCCAATCCCCAGAAGCGGCGCTTGAATCAGGCCAAGGCCGGCGACGGCGGCAGCGTCGTAGGTCTGCGCGCTGTTGACGTGTAGCGCGCCTGGCAACTGACGCGTCGAGTAGCCGTCGCCGTCCGGATATTCCCATCCATGCGGTCTCGCGCCCAGCATCGTCGAAAAATGAATTGTCCGATGTTCCTGGCGCTGGAGGTCGTCCAGCGACCGAGGGACGCCATAGCGCGCCAGATAAGCGGGACTGGCGGCGTTGACCATGCGCAACAGGCCCAGCGGGCGGGCAATCAGCGTCTCGTCTCCGATGGGACCAAGTCGCAAGACGCAGTCAAACCCCTCTTGAACCAGATCGACTTGCCGGTCGGTACTCGACACCTCCAGCTCCAACTCGGGGTGAGCCGCCATGAACTCCGGCAAGGCCGGCACGATCGTCGTGCGCGCCACTTCGGTCGGAAGATCGACCCGTAAGCGCCCGCGAAGCGCCACGCGATCGCCGGCGAACATCGAGTGCAGATCATCGACTTCAGCCAGCAGATCGCGGGCACGGGCATGAAACGCGCGCCCGTCCTCCGTCAGGCGCACGCTGCGCGTGGTGCGGTGCAGGAGCCTGGCACCGACGTCTTCTTCCAGCTTCCGGACCGCCGTCGAGGCCCTCCCCTTCTGGATGCCCAGGCTATCGGCCGCGCGGGTGAAGCTGCCCATTTCCGCTACCGTTATGAAAATGAGGACGTGCTCGAGATTCTGCATTTTCGTACCTCTATTGTTTTTTATAAAGAGAACAGTTGGTTCATTTTCTCGGTGTTTATCACACTCAGGAGGCACAGTAAGTTTCGGATATGGGATCTCCCCATCGGAGAACGACAAGTGTCCGAAACCATGAACCCGCGTCAGGCAGCCGAAACCGTGACCTTGCATCGCGCCCTGTGGGCCGGCCGGATCATGAGCGCGTTTGTCGTTATCGCTCTGGTGGCAGACGGCACCATTCAGCTTTTCGCGCCGGCACAGATCGCGGGCATGTTGCAGGAAACCGGGTTCGCGATGGACCTGACCCGTGTCATGGGCCCGATCATACTCGCCTGCGCCATCCTCTACGCCATTCCGGCCACCGCCGTCCTCGGCGCGATCCTGGTAACGGGCTTTTTGGGCGGCGCCATCTGCGCCCACGTCCGCATTGGTGAGTTGGGATCGCCGCCGGAGATCATTTCCCTGCTTCTGGGCGCGCTGGCGTGGGGCGGCCTCTATCTGCGCGATCCCCGAGTCCGGGCCATTCTACCACTCATCCATTGAACCAACCGGGGCAGTGCCCTGTCCCCCGACATCAGGAGAAAACACATGTTTCTAGTCATGGGAATCACGGGAAAAGTTGGCGGCGCAACGGCAGAACATCTGTTGGCGCACCGCAAGGATGTACGCGCGCTCGTCCGCAATCGCGAGAAGGCTGCCAACTGGGCGAACAAGGGCGTGGAGCTGGTGGAGGGCGATTGGAATGATCCGGCAGCCATCGAGCAAGCGCTCGGAGGCGTCGAAGGCGCGTTCGTCATGTTGCCCCCTGTCTGGGCGCCCTCGCCCGATTACAAAGAAGCAAAGGGCGTGATTGCAAACTATGTCGAGGCGCTCACCAAGGCAGCGCCGCCGCGAGTGGTTGCGCTTTCGTCGATGGGCGCGAACCGAACCAGCGGGCACGGGGTGATCACGGCCCTGTCGCTTCTGGAGCAAGGTCTTCGCGACCTGAAATCGCCAATCGCATTTGTGCGCGCCGGCGGGTTCTTCGAAAACTTCCTCTACGGCTTGCAGGTCGCCGAAGGCGGAACGCTACCGGTCTACTACAATCCGACAAACCGGAAATCGACCATGGTCGCGACAAACGACATAGGCGCGGAGGTCGCAACCCTTTTGACCGGGCCGGCGTGGTCGGGCCAGCGCGTCATCGAGGTTGGTTCGATGGTCACCGCCGATGACGTCGCGGGGCAGCTGGGTGAGGTCCTCAATCGCGACGTGAAAGCCTTTGCAATCCCGCGTGCAGGGTGGGCGGAAGCCTTCGAGCAATTCGGCATCCCGAAAGGCCACTCCGGACCTGCCCAAGAAATGTTCGAGGCCGTCAACGCGGGATGGATGGACCTCGGCGTCGCGAGTACGGAGCACGTAGCCGGTACGACGTCCGCACGCGATGTGTTCGAGGCTGCACAGAACGCCGCCAAGGCGTAAGTCCGGGAGAGACGGAGACTTCCCGCGTTAGACGCGGCGCGGGAAGTGCTCAGCCGTTCACGCGGAGCGAGCGCCTCGGAAGCGGATGTGGCAGGCGAAAACAAGACGTGCCGGTTGGCGCGCTTACCGAGCGCCCGAACGTCTATGAATGGCAGGCGCGCTGATCGATCCGCTGCCGGTGCTCTATCATTCTTCGTCGAGCCCCCTCTATGAGGGGGCGGTGAAGGAGTGGGGGGCTGAGGCGGTGCCCTTCAGGCTTGAGGTCGGCGCAAGGCGAATGCGCGTTTGTTGGACGGCTGCTATGCGCCGCTTTCCCGCCATTCAGCAAACTTTCAAACGTTCCCGAAAGTGGTCGTTTTCGTCTGCGTTCATGGCGGCAGAGATGTGAGCCGGATCCGAGCGGATCATCGATCTTCATTGCCTTCCCGATTGGCGCTTGGTTTGAGTGGCACGGGAAGACGCTATCTCGCAAGACCCTGAATGCCGGAACTCCGAGCCGAGATAGGTAAGTCGACAGCCAATTGACGCAAATATCTTGCCCTGCGACTCTAGAAACGACTGAGCATGTTCTCTGATGGCGTATTCGCCGTTCTCATCACCGTGCTGGTGCTGGAGTTGAGACCACCCGGTCAGCCGACTTTCGTTGCGTTGCTATCCCTGTGGCCGACGTGGCTGAGTTACGCTGTGAGTTACATCTTCATCGCCATCGTCTGGGCCAATCACCACTACCTCATGCGCTACGCTCGCGAGACGACACCGCACCTCATGTGGTTCAATTTCGCGCATTTGTTTTCGATCTCACTGCTCCGCTATCCACTGCTTGGATGGCGGTGAGCGAACTCGAGCCGCAGCCCGTAGCCTTTTACGCAGCCGCCTTCTCTCTGGTGAATGCAACCTACATCGGGCTGATCTGGGAGCTGCTCGATCGGCGAAGCAGCGTCAAGATTTCGCCCAAAGTACGCAGGCTCATGCGCGTCCGATCCTTACGACCTTGGCCCTCTTCGGCGTGGCTGCAATGATTGCGCTGAAGTACCCCCCTTGCGGGCTTGGGTCTCTGCATCTGCTGTCTGCTCGGCTATTTGAATCCCGAACCGCCAATGGCTGAAACGCGGCGAAACTGACAAAAGTAGGCCTAACTCCGCAGCGTTTTTGCGATTTCACAGCGCTGCTCGCGCATCACACATCAGGGTGTCCCCGTTCCTGCAGCACCCAAGTGTTGCCATCTGGATCCGAGAAGCCCGCGAAGCTGGCATAGTCTCGGTGGTTGGGGTCGAAACCTGGGGCGAACGCCCCACCCCAGCCGTCGATCGGAGCCTTGTGCTTGAGTTCGCTGACTTCCACTCCGCGTTCGAGCAACCGGCTTCGCGCAGTCTCAATATCCGTAACGACAAGATAGATGTTGCGAAGCGACCCTGCGGGCGCGTCCGTAACGCCTTTGCCGAATTGTATTGAGCAGTGGGAGCCAGGCGGCGTGAGCTGGACCACACGGAAGGTGGTGTTCGGCGCATAGTCGACATCGAGCGCAAAGCCGACCCGGTCCACATAAAACCGGAGCGCACGATCGATATCGCTTATCGGCAGTGTGACAACCTCAAGCGATAATGTTCCGAACGCGGCTGTGCCAGACTTCATAGTCCGTCCCCTTCGATTAGCTTACAAATCGATGACTAGATCACGGGTCGGTTGCGAGCAGCAAATGAGAAGGTTGCCGTCGGCCGGCCTTTCAAGCGGTTCAGGCTCATAGGCGATCGCGCCTGATATCAACCCACTTTCGCAGTTGTGACAAACACCGGTTCGGCATGACCACCGGGAGGGAACGTCACAGGCCTCTGCCAGCTCCAGAATGCTCCGGTACACTGAAGGGTTCCAATGGGCGGCTACACCACTTCGAGCGAAGGAGACCAGCGGACCGGCATCGGTGTCGCCTTCCGGCAGATGTGGCGCGCGCCGCTCGCTGGCAACAACACCGGGGTTCAGCGGCTCGCTCCCGTTGAAGATCTCGATACGAACGCGATCCGGGGCGACGCCCGATGCAGCTAGCGCCTCTTTCATGTCTGCCATGAAGTCGACAGGTCCGCAGAGATAGACGTCGGCGTCCTGCGGGATACTGACACTATTGAAGACCAATGATGATAGGTGGCCGGTTGCATCAAAATCGACGCCGAGTCTGTCGACCGGGTCTGGCCTGCTATAGCAGACATAACTGCGACCATGGGGGAGACTGGCCATCAGACGGCGGACTTCGGCTGCAAAAGGATGGTGCCGTCTGTCGCGAGCCGCGTATAGCCAGAGGACCTGCCGCGTGTCCCGGGCTGCCGCCAGCGCGTATAGTATTGCCAGAAGAGGTGTCGCGCCGATGCCTGCGCTGAGCAGTACCACGGGACTCTGCCCAGGCTGCAATGTAAAGCTTCCGCGCGGCGAGCTTACGTCGACAAGATCGCCTATCCGCACATGATCCCGCAGAAAAAGGCCGGCCGTCCCGTGCGGTTCGATCTTGACGCTGATTCTGTAGCGCTCTTCCGAGAGTGGGCCCGAGAGCGAGTAGCTGCGAAATAGCGCAGCACTGGAACGGGTCGGGCGAAGGCGCAGCACGATATATTGACCAGGTAGAGCGGGCGGGAGCGGCTTTCCATCGGGATGCCGCATCGACAGAGAGACGACGTCCACGGACTCCTGCTCTAGATCAGCCACCGCGAGCGGCTGAAATCCGGGAGCAGCAGGGTGTAACGCGGCTGGCGGAGCGAGCCCGGCATTGCCGCTCTCTACGCCGGTCGATTGGCTGCGCAGCAAAGCCTCAAAAGAACCCCGCCATCCTGGCGAAAGCGCTTTGATCCGCGCCGCGCGCTCCAATTCGACGCGGGGATGTTCCGGTGAATAAAGCAGTGCATTCAGCTCAGCGACGGTTACCCGTTCATTCGCTTCGCCCACCTTGAGGATTTCGTCGCCCGCTCCTACCTCGCCTTCTTGCAGAACTCGGAAGTAGAATCCTGGCCGGCCGCTGGAAGTCAGCAATGCCGGCATTCGGGGCTCGTCCATGCGGATGCCAACCCGGTAGCATGTGACGCGAGGTTGAGTGACCTCGAAAAGCGCGCCTCCAATACGAAATCGATCTCCGATGCAAACTGCATCGTCTGGCAAGCCCTCGACCGTGAAGTTTTCGCCGAACTGACCATAGACGAAGTCGGTCCTGTTCAGGTGCTTCTGCCAGTAGCGATATGATGCGATTTGATAGACGAAGACGGCCCGCTGCTCGCCCCCGTGCCCGGCGAGGTCGCCCTGACCGTCACCGTCCAAATTCAATCGGCCAACGCGACAACGTCCGGCTACCGGGTTTTTGAAAATGCCGGTGTATACGGTGCGGTCATTCCAAGAGATGTTGCGCGGAAGCCCCACGTTCACGGACAATAGTCGCGCCATGCTCCGCTCCGTTTAATCGCGACCGGTAGCTAGCCGCCGGCAATCATTTCGGGGCCTCCACCAGGTGCCCGCTCCAACTCGGCCACATCGAGATTTCGATCAGGACCGTGAGGGACGACCGTCTGGCCAGGCTCGAGATGAAGCTGAACGTCGTCGAGGAAGACCGAAACTATGTCCGGCTCAAACGACACAAGGTTGGCAATGCGGCGGACTTCGGGATAGGCGTCGGTGTAGGACCATGCCGCCTGACGAGCGTCGCCAATAGAATAATAGCTGCAGAGCCCTTTGTAGGGACAGAACGTCTGAAGCTTTACCGCTGTGAGGGAGGACTCGTAGATGTCATCACGAGGGACATACCAGCGTGGAGCGAACCCGGATTCGTACAGGCCCAATGGATGCCTGGTATCCGCAACGACGCGGTCGTTGTAGCGGACCACGAGGTGACGAGAACTCTGTCGAATATCTATGCGATGGTATGGGTCGGCAGCATGACCCAGGATTCGTTCGTCTTCTTCATAGAAGGCATCCATGGCGCGCCATGCGAACGCCAATCGTCCCTGGAGTTCTGTTGCATGGGCAGGGAGGTTCGTGTGTTGCCACGCTCCTCTGGCCGCCACGTGTTGCTCGCCTACCCGGACAGTGTACCATGAAGTAGACCCAAGATCAGGATGTTGGGTGATCTGCTCTGTCCGCTCCAACACATGTGCTGAAATGTCGGACTCCGGAAAATAAGCTACCGGGTAGCGGGCGGGTTCAAACAGTAGGAGAACGTCGTCGCTTTCGGCAACCCAAACCCCGCCAAACAATACGCGCATGCGCCGGCGCAGCCGTTCCACATATAACATTCTCTTGGGCAACGCTTCGGGGACGAGAAACCGACCGATGGCTCCCGTCGAGAGAGGACCTTGTTGCCAAGACAGTCCCACTGCTCAGTTCCCGATATCGCGGCAGAGCCGCAAATAGCTATTTGCAACGTAAGTCCGAGAAATTGGTTCCACCACCGATCGCAAACTTCCAGAGCGGCTCGCGCGCTCGGAAATTCGCACCCACTTCGCGGAAGACGGCTAGGCGACTGCAAGCCGGCTGAGGGACGGCCGTTCGCACGCTATATGGGTCGATCAAATCGGCGCGGCGCAGCAGCAATCGGCCATTCAACCACCCCAGCGATTGTCCACTTTGGCAGGCGCATTGCCTATAACCTGCCAGTCCGCTTTCGGCCCCGAAATGCGACATTCACACTCGTCTCGGCAACCGCACCTTCCCGCCCCGCGCTCCCCTCACGCGGTCTTCTGCGTCACCAGCCCCAGTTCCTCGACCATCGCCTGGCGCATCAGGAATTTCTGCGGCTTGCCGGTCACCGTCATCGGCAATTCCGTGCGGAAGCGGATGTGACGCGGGATCTTGTAATGCGCGATCTGGCCGGCGCAGAAGGCCTTGATCTCCTGCTCGGTGGCGATCTGGCCGGGCTTGAGCACAATCCAGGCGCAGAGCTCCTCGCCATATTTGGCGTCGGGAACGCCGAACACCTGCACCTCCCTGACCTTGGGGTGCCGGTAGAGGAACTCCTCGACCTCGCGCGGATAGAC
This sequence comes from Mesorhizobium sp. B2-6-1, assembly GCF_006440475.1. Classification (NCBI taxonomy): domain Bacteria; kingdom Pseudomonadati; phylum Pseudomonadota; class Alphaproteobacteria; order Hyphomicrobiales; family Phyllobacteriaceae; genus Mesorhizobium; species Mesorhizobium sp. B2-6-1. The sequence continues at coordinate 69,200 of NZ_VFUH01000010.1, read as the reverse complement.
GTTCTCGCCGCCGCGGATGACCATGTCCTTGACCCGGCCGACGATGTTGCAATAGCCCTCGGCATCGATCGTGGCGAGGTCGCCCGTATGCATCCAGCCGTCGGCATCGATCGCCTCGCGGGTCTTGTCCTCGTCGTCCCAATAGCCCTTCATCACGGAATAGCCGCGTGTGCAGAGTTCGCCCGGCGCACCGACGGCAACGGTTGCGCCATCGGCATCGACGGCCTTGACCTCGACATGAGGATGAACGCGCCCGACAGTCGAGACGCGTTTTTCCAAGGGGTCGTCGACGCTGCTCTGGAAGGAGACCGGGCTGGTCTCGGTCATGCCGTAGGCGATGGTCACTTCGGACATATGCATCAGCGACACCACCTTCTTCATCACCTCGATCGGGCATGGCGAGCCGGCCATGATGCCGGTGCGCAGGCTGGACAGGTCGAAGGCGGCGAAATCGGGATGGTCGAGCAGGCCGACGAACATGGTCGGCACGCCGTAGAGGCCGGTGCAGCGTTCCTGCGCCACGGCGTTCAGCGTGGCGCCGGCATCGAAGCCCTCGCCAGGGAACACCATGGTCGCGCCCTTGGTGACACAGCCCATCGTACCCATCGACATGCCGAAGCAATGGTAGAGCGGCACGGGAATGCAAAGCCGGTCGTCGACCGTCAACCTGATGGCCGAGGTGACGAAATTGCCGTTGTTGAGGATGTTGTTGTGGGTCAGCGTCGCGCCCTTGGGCGCGCCCGTGGTGCCGCTGGTGAACTGGATGTTGATGGCGTCGTCCGGCTTCAGCCCCTCGGAGATGCGGTCGAGGCTGTCATGCTCGTCGCGCCCCGCCATGGCCAGCACATCGGCGAAGTTGAACATGCCGGGTGAGTTCTCCTCGCCCATGCGGATGACGATCCGGAGCGCCGGCAGTTTCTGTGCCCTGAGCTTGCCGGGCGTGGCCGTCGCGATCTCCGGCGCCAGCGTCTCGATCATGCCGATATAATCCGAGGTCTTGAAGCTGGCCGCGGTGACCAGAGCCTTGCAGCCGACCTTGTTCAGCGCATAATCCAGCTCGGTGAGCCGGTAGGCCGGATTGATGTTGACCAGGATCAGGCCGATGCGGGCGGTGGCGAACTGCGTCGCCAGCCATTCCCAGCGGTTGGGCGACCAGATGCCGACGCGATCGCCCTTTTCGAGGCCCAGCGCCAGGAAACCGGCGGCCAGCGCATCCACCGTGTCGGAAAGCTCGCTCCAGGTGAAGCGCTTGTCCTGGCCGACGAAGACGGCGGCATCGAGCGTACCGTATTTGCCGGCCGTGTCGGAGAACAGCGCGGGGATGGTCTTGTCGAGCAGCGGCACGCCGCGCTCGCCCGAGACGTGCGCCCTGCCGTCGACGGGCGCGACAAAGACGCTGCCGGCGCGCGCCCCGCGTCCGCGCAAACTGGTGGCGTTCTTCAGCTCGTCGAGATTGACCGGCATCGCTCTCTCCTCCCAGGACATCCGAGCCTATCAGCCTGCCGGGACGGTGGAAATCCCGCCGAAGGTAGGGCCAAGCTTCGAAGACGGGCCGCACCGCCTTCCACGGTGATGAGAATGGCAGGGTCATGAGAATGGCGCAGAAACGAAAAACCCGCCTCGACGGGCGGGTGGCGCAAATCATCACCATACCGATATTTGTAGCATAGTGGCCGGCACAAAACAAGAACAAAATTTGTCCGCCGCCAGCTATTCCTTCACCGAGGCCATGCTCGCCGCTATGTCGCGCAGCATCGTCTCGTCGGCCGTGGAACGCGTCTTTCGCGATGCGACAAGACACGCCTGCGACCGCAGCACGACGCCGTCGACCAGCACCTTGAGATGGTTGGCGCGCAGCGTCGAGCCGGTGGTGGTGATGTCGACGATGACATCGGCAAGGCCGGCCGCCGGCGCGCCCTCGGTGGCGCCCAGGCTCTCGACGATGCGATAGACCTGGATACCGTGCTTCTGCGAGAAGAATTGCTGGGTCAGCCGCCAGTATTTGGTGGCGATCCTGAGCCGCCTTCCGTGACGCTGGCGGAAATCGGCGGCGACATCATCGAGGTCGGCCATGGTCTCGACGTCGAGCCAGATGTCGGGCACGGCCACCACGACATCGGCATGGCCGAAGCCGAGACGGGCGACGATTTCGGCGCGCGCCTCCCAGTCGGCGAGGTTCTCGCGCACGAGGTCCTCGCCGGTGATGCCGAGATCGACGGCACCTTGCCCGATCTCGCCCGATATTTCGGAGGCGGACAGGAAGACGACCTCGACGTTGTCCATGCCTTCGACGCGGGCGTGATATTTGCGCTCGTCACCGGGCAGGCTGATGGCGAGGCCTGCCTTCGCCAGCACCTCCAGCGCCTGCTCCTTCAGCCGGCCCTTGGACGGGATCGCCAGCGTGATCATCGTGCGCGCTCCCGCAATGCCTCGATGCGGTCGAGCCAGACCGAGAAGCCGACGCCGGGGATCGGCGTCTTGGCGCCGAGCAGCGTCAGCAGCCGGTCGTAGCGGCCGCCGCCGGCCAGCGGCCTGTCACCATCTTGCGCCGCGATCTCGAAGACGAGGCCGGTGTAATAATCGAGCGGCCGGCCGAAGGCCGCGTCATAGCGGATCTTTTGTGCCGGCAGGCCATTCGCCTCGACGGCCTTGGCGCGCGCCGCGAACTTTTCCAGCGCCGCTCCCAGCGAAAGCCCGGCGGCACCGGCAAAACTCTCGAGCGCCTGGGCCGCGCCATCGAGCGGCACGTCGATCGCCAGAAAGGTCTTCAGCGCCGCGAAGGCTTCGTTGGACAGCCGCACGCTGCGCAGCTCGGCCTTTTCGATCAGCCGCCGCGCGATATCGGCCGGCGCGCGTCCGGCCGAAGCCGACAGGCCGGCCTGTTCCATGCCGCCGGCTATATGCGCGGAGAGACCGTCCAGGTCACCGTCGAGCACAAGTGCCGCGACCGGGCCGGAGAGCTGGCTGTTGCGCGGCGGATTGGCGAGATCGGCAAGGGCTGCCTCCAGCATCGTCGCCGAGCCGAAGGCGCGGGCGAGCCGCATGCGCCAGCCGCGCGGCAGGCCGAGAGCCGCCAGCACCGCCTCGAAGATGGCCTGGTCGCCGAGCGTGATCGCCAGCGCCTGGCCCGGCAGCGCCAGCGACAGCAGTGCATGCGCGTCGGCCACCGAACGGGCATCGGCAGCGGCCGTGTCGCGGTCGCCGAGATCCTCGATGCCGGCCTGGAAGAACTCGTTGCCGCCTTCGCGGCGCTGGCGGAACACTTCGCCCAGATAGGAGTAGCGACGCGGCGTACCGGCCTGGCTGGCGATATGATCGAGGCAGACGGGAATGGTGAATTCCGGCCGCAGGCAGAGCGTCTGCCCGGTCTCGCTTTCGGTCAGGAAAATGCGGCGGCGCAAATCCTCGCCGGCCATATCGAGAAACGGATCGGCCGGCTGCAGCACGGCGACCTCCACCGCATGCGTGTCGCGGGTCGCGAAGAGGCCGGCGATGTCGGCCGCGATGGCGGGATAGCGGGAGGTCACAGAGCGCATGGGCGCGAGGCACCCCCCTCTGTCCTGCCGGACATCTCCCCCGCAAGGGGGGAGATCGGCAGCTTCGAGCGCAGCGCCTTTTCTGCCACGACGGAGATTGGCGAAAGCATAAGCGACATCCAATCTCCCCCCTTGCGGGGGAGATGGCCGGCAGGCCAGAGGGGGGTGCTCAAGCGCCACCCTTCGCGCGGTCGGCTGCCTGCTCCGCCAGGATCTTTCTCACCTGCGCCACCAGCTCGCTTTCCGCCACCGTGACCTGTGCCGGGCGGGCGGCGCGCCATTCGGCATTATCCGTGATCTCGGCCGACAGGCGCGCGCCTTCGATCAGGTCCTTGATCTGCAATTCGCCCTTGGCGCGCTCGTCGCCGCCCTGGATGATCGCGACCGGGCAGCCGCGACGGTCGGCATATTTGAGCTGCGCCTTCATGCCGGCGCCGCCGAGATACATTTCGGAGCGAATGCCTGCGGCACGCAGCTCGCCCACCATCTTCTGGTAGCGGCCGAGGCTGTCGGTGTCCCTGTCCATCACCAGCACGACGACCGGCGCGATCACGTCGGCGTTGTCGAGCTTGCCGAGGTTCTTCAGCGCCGTCATCAGCCTGGAAACGCCGATGGAAAAACCGGTCGCCGGCACCGGCTCGCCGCGGAAGCGCGACACCAGCCCGTCATAGCGGCCGCCGCCCCCGACTGAACCGAAGCGCACGATCTGGCCATCCTCGTTGGGGATCTCGGCCAGGAGCTCGGCTTCGAAGACCGGGCCGGTGTAGTATTCGAGGCCGCGCACCACGGAGCGGTCCATGGCGACGCGATCTTCGCCGTATCCCGCCGCCCTGACCAGGGCCTCGATGGTCGCGAGCTCGCCAACGCCCTCCTGGTAGACGGCGTTCGCACCGACGCTGGCATCCTGGCCGGCCTGCGCGTTTCGCGCCGTCGCCAGAAGAACCGCCTCGGCTTGCGTATCATTCAGCCCGGCGCCTTTGGCGAAGTCGCCCTCGCCTTCCTTGCCGCCGTCCCAGCGCCCTGGTCCCAAGAGAAGCCGCACGCCTTCCGGCCCGAGCTTGTCCAGCTTGTCGATCGCCCGCAGCACGGTCAGCCGACGACTCGTATTCCCTTCACCTCCGAGGCCGATCGCCTCGAGCACGCCGTCCAGCACCTTGCGGTTGTTGACGCGGATGACGTAGTCGCCGCGCTTGATGCCGAGCGCTTCCATCACATCGGCCATCATCATCGCCATCTCGGCGTCGGCGGCGACGCCCGGCGTGCCGATCGTGTCGGCGTCGAACTGCATGAACTGGCGGAAGCGGCCGGGACCGGGCTTCTCGTTGCGGAACACCCAGCCGGAACGGTAGCTGCGATAGGGTTTTGGCAGGCGCTCGAAATTCTCGGCGACGAAACGCGCCGTCGGCGCGGTCAGGTCGTAGCGCAGCGACAGCCACTGGTCGTCATCGTCCTGGAAGGAGAACACGCCTTCGTTCGGCCGGTCCTGGTCGGGCAGGAATTTTCCGAGCGCATCGGTGTATTCGATCAGCGGCTGGTCGGCGGGTTCGAAACCGTAGAGTTCGTAGACCGAGCGGATGGTCGCCATCATCTTCTCGACGGCGCGGATATCTTCGGCGCTGCGGTCGGCAAAACCGCGCGGCAGCCGCGCTTTCGTCTTTTCCGATTTGTCGGCCATGGATTCGCCCGGTGTTTCGTGTTGCTGAAAACTCAACAGCGTTGCGATTTTCGCAACGGGCGTGTCCTAACCGAACAGGTCCTACCGGGCAAGGCCGGTGGCAGGCGCTGTCTCCATGCATGCGAGAAGGCACGCGGGCGTTCGCCGAAACAAAAACGCACCGAAAATGAAACAATCCCGCCATCGGCGCGGCATCGTGCCGACATAATCGAGGCCGATACAGCGCACCGCAATGGAGGGGTTCGGGACATGATGAGCGCGGTGGAATTTCACGACAACAGGGATGCGGGCGACATGCCGGCACGCCTGCGCGCCGCAGATGTCCAAGCTCCCAGCATGATCGGCCAGCCGGCCGGACCGTTCGAGGTACACGCCGATACCGGACCTTCCCTGCGCGACGCATTGGTGACCGGCCTGCTGGTGATCTATCCAACCGTCGCCACCGTGGTCGCGATCGTCGCCGACCTGTTCCTGGGAAGTGCCAACGGCGCCTGAGGCTATTTCGGCCGTTTGAAAGCCTTCCGTTCTTTCTCGACCTCTTTGCGGCACACACACCCCTCGAGATGATCGTTGACCAGGCCCATCGCCTGCATGAAGGCGTAGACCGTGGTCGGGCCGACGAAGGTCCAGCCGCGCTTCTTCAGATCCTTGGAAATGCGGATCGAGACCGCCGTGGTCGGATTGGCGCGCAGATGGGCGAGGTCGACCACCTGCGGCCGTTCCTCCCTGCCGGGTTCGAACTTCCAGAACCAGGCAGCGAGCGAGCCGAATTCATCGGCCATTTCGCGGGCACGCCTGGCGTTGTTGATGGTTGAGACGATCTTGCCGCGATGGCGGATGATGCCGGCATCGCCGAGCAGGCGCTCGACGTCCTTGTCGGTGAAGGCGGCGACCTTGTCGAAATCGAAGCCGGCGAAAGCGGCGCGAAAATTCTCCCGCTTGCGCAGGATGGTCAGCCAGGACAGGCCCGACTGGAAACCTTCGAGACAGATCTTCTCGAACAGCCGGCGGTCGTCCGCCACCGGGCGGCCCCATTCATGGTCATGGTAATGCAGGTAGTCGGGCAGATTGCCGTGCCAGAAGCAGCGCGAGACACCGTCGGGTCCGGCGAGAAGGCCGGTTTGTTCCTTGTCCATGGCGAGAATTCCATTCGTTAACGCGCTGGTTGCGCTGCTTTACCTTGGCTTTACCAGATTCCTGAACGCGGCGGTAACCACACCAAAAGGTTTACCGACAGTTCCGCATTTTACACATTCCGATTCATGTTTCGGTTGCTGTTCCCGCGCCAATGATCGCTGAACCGGGAGGTGGTTTCCACCCGGTTTGTCAGACGATCAAGGTGCTTTCCCGATGAAGAGAGTTTTGTTTTCCGTGCTCGGCGCCGTGGCTGCGTTTGCCGCAGGCGTCACACCTTCCACGGCCGGAGACCGCTATGCCGACAGACCGCCGGTGATGGTGAGCCCCGACCTTTCCGCCCCCTGGGTGCTGCAGCTTGGCCAAGCGCCGGGGATCGTGCGGCAGAACCGGCAGGTCGCGCAGCAGCCGCGCCCGCGTTATGCGCAGCCCGACCGCGTGCAAACGGCGGCCGTGCAGGCCCCGGCCAAGCGCATGGTCGCGCGCCCGCAGATCAATCCGATCTACCTGCCGCAGGAAGTCGCCTATGACGGCTCCCAGAAGCCGGGCACCATCGTCATCGATACGACCCAGAACTTCCTCTATCTGGTCGAAAAGAACGGCAAGGCGCGGCGCTATGGCGTCGGCACCGGCAAGCCGGGCTTCGAATGGTCGGGCACGCACAAGATCACCAACAAGCGGGTCTGGCCGGACTGGCGCCCGCCGGCCGCGATGATCAAGCGCGAGGCCGCCAAGGGGCGTTACCTGCCAACCTACCTGGCCGGGGGCATGGAGAACCCGCTCGGCGCGCGCGCGCTCTATCTCGGTAGTACGGAATATCGCATCCACGGCACCAACCAGCCCTGGACGATCGGCGGCGCCGTGTCGTCGGGCTGCATCCGCATGCGCAACGAGGATGTCGTCGACCTTTATGAACGGGTCGATGTCGGAACCACTGTCGAGGTGATATAATAGTTGCTGCGAATCACCCGATCCGGAAGCGCAGCGCTTCCCGGGATCGGAAGGAATAACGGGGGACGGGCCGTATGGGGATGCGGCCGGTCAGAAAGGGCGGCACGGGAAACCGTGCTGCCCTTTCCGTTTCGGACGAAGCACTGCCGCGCCCGCACGTCGCGCAAAAGGCATGACGGTTCGCATTCGTGCTGCCATTGCCGCTGTTCTTTTGCTATGGCAAGGCAACGCTCAGGTCAGAAGAGTCCGATCATGTCACTGTCCGACGACAGCCGCTATCTCAAGGGCGGCCCGGTTGCCCGGCGCATCATCGCCTCCGTGCGCGAGGATGCGGCGATCGCAAGGGCCGAAGGGTTCCCGCCCAAACTGGTGTCGATCACCGTCGGCGATACGGCGGCGGTGGATGTCTATGTACGAAACCAGCGCGCCAAGGCAGAGCTGGCGGACATCGATTTCGACGAACGGCGCTTTCCCGCCACCATCACCGCGGGCGAACTGGAAGCGGCGATCCACGGCCTGAACGCCGATCCGCGCGTTACCGGCATCATCATCCAGCGGCCGGTGCCGGCACATATCCCGATCAGGACGTTGCAGGCGGCGGTGCATCCGCTGAAGGACGTCGAAGGCATGCATCCGGCCTCGATCGGCAACATCGTCTACAACCAGCTCGATCTGGCGCCCTGCACGGCGGCCGCCTCGGTCGAGTTGCTCAAGGAAACCGGCCTCGACCTCAAGGGCCTGGAAGTGGTGATGGTCGGCCACTCCGAGATCGTCGGCAAGCCGATCGCCTTCCTCTTGATGAGCGAAGGCGCGACGGTCACGGTCTGCCACCACATGACGCGCTCGGTCGCCGCGCACGCGCGCCGCGCCGATGCGCTGTTCGTCGCCGTCGGCAAGCCGCGCCTGATCAAGGCCGACATGGTAAAGCCGGGTGCGGCCGTCATCGACATCGGCATCAATTCCGAGACGCTGCCGGACGGTTCCACCCGTATCGTCGGCGACGTCGACACCGACAGCGTGAAGGACGTGGCCTCCTGGATCACTCCGGTGCCGGGCGGCGTCGGTCCGATCACCGTTGCGATCCTGCTGCGCAACACGATGGTGGCGCTCAGCCGCCAGCGCGCGCTCTACGAGGCGACCTACGGCACGATCGACAGGCTGGCGGCCGAATAACGCCGGGCGGCCCCTACTCAGCGGCGATCAGGCCGGGTTCGGCGACACCTTCCGGCCTCGGCCCGCCATAGGCCCAGTCGAGCAGCTTGATCGTATGCACCACCGGCAGCTTCGCGGCAGACGCGATCTGCGTTATGCAGCCGATATTGCCGGTGGCGACGACCGAAGCGCCGGTAGCCTCGATGTTTTTCACCTTGCGGTCGCGCAGCCTGGCCGAAATATCCGGCTGCAGAATGTTGTATGTGCCGGCCGAACCGCAGCACAAATGCCCTTCGCGCGGCTCGCGCACGATGAAACCGGCTTTGGCCAGCAATTCCCTAGGCTGGCGGGTGATCTTCTGGCCGTGCTGCATCGAGCAGGCCGAATGATAGGCGACGACCGTGCCCGGCTTGCGCACCGGTTCGGGCAGGTCGATGGCGGTCAGGTATTCGGTAATGTCCTTGGCCAGCGCGGAGACACGTGCAGCCTTTTCGGCGTAGGCCGGATCGAGCCGCAGCATGAAACCGTAATCCTTGATGGTGGTGCCGCAGCCCGACGCCGTGATGATGATGGCATCGATCCCGCCTTGTTCGATGGCGTGGGTCCAGGCATCGACATTTTGCCTTGCCGAAGCAAGGGCGGCTTGCTCGCGGCCCATGTGATGGACGAGCGCGCCGCAACAGCCCTCGCCCGGCGGCACCACGACCTCGACGCCAAGCCGCGTCAGCAGTGAAATGGTCGTGTCGTTGATGGCGGGATCGAGCACCGATTGCGCGCAACCGGTGAGGATGGCGACGCGGCCCCTCTTCGCCCCCCGCCCGGTATGGGTGCCCGGCGAAGCCATCGGCGATGCTCCCGGGATCGATTCCGGCGCGAGCTTGAGCATTGCGCCAAGCGGCTTCAATGCCGGGATCTTCTCGAACAGGCCGATGAACGGCTTGCCCAGTTTCGCCAATTTGAGCGCGGCGCGAAAACGCCGGGGATAGGGCAGGACGAAGGCCAGCATGGCGCGGGTCAGGCGATCGAGCAGCGGCCGCCTATAGGTCTGCTGGATATGGGCGCGGGCATGGTCGACCAGATGCATGTAGTTGACGCCAGACGGGCAGGTGGTCATGCAGGCGAGGCAGGAAAGGCAGCGATCGATATGGGTGACGATCTCCTTGTCGGCGGGGCGACCGTTTTCCAGCATGTCCTTGATCAGGTAGATGCGCCCGCGCGGTGAATCGAGTTCGTTGCCCAGCGTCACATAGGTCGGGCAGGTAGCGGTGCAGAAACCGCAATGCACGCATTTGCGCAGAATCTTTTCCGACTCGGCAACATGCGGGTCGGCAAGCTGTGCGGGCGAGAAATTGGTCTGCATCTCTTGATGTCCTAGGCCATGCGGCCGGGATTGAGGATGTTCTTGGGGTCGAATTCGTGCTTCAGCCGCTGGCTGAGCGCTGCCAGTGAGGGAGCCTGCGGCTCGAACACCGGCAGGGCGGCGCGGTGCGAAGGAGCCGCGCGCACCAATGTCGCATGGCCGCCGCCATGTTTTCTCAGAAGTCCGCGCAGCAGCGTCGCTTCCGGGTCACCCTCCTCCATGCGCAGCCACACCAGTCCGCCCTGCCAGTCATAGAAGGCGCTGACGGCGGCCTGCATGCGCAGCGTCAAAACCATCTGGTGCGCCTGGGCAGGCGCCATCGATACGCGCCAGAGCGGTTTGTCGTTGTTGTCCGCGAAAGGCCTGCAATCGCGCACGTCACGCCACAGGGCAGCTGACGCTTCGCTGCAAATCTCCTCCAGTGGTCCGGCATTTCCGAGCAACGCCTTCAGCGCGGCGATGCGATAGGCGACGGAGGGGCCAAAACCCTCCACCCGAAGCAGCGTGGCCGCATCATTGCCGAGCGCACCTGCGGCAACCCGTGCGGCAATCCGCTCCGGAAGGTGCGCGGCGCTCGATACTTCAGCACTGGAGCCGAGCGCCAGGGCCATGGCCGCGGCGGCCGCATCGTCGAGCAGGCCGCGGATGGCGAGCGTAACCTCGGTCTCGGCCGACGGCAGCACCTTGAAGGTGACGTCGGTGAACACGGCCAGCGTGCCCCAGCTGTTGGCCATCAGCTTGGACAAATCGTACCCGGTGACGTTCTTGACCACGCGGCCGCCGGATTTGAATGCCTCGCCGCGGCCGGACACCACGTTGATGCCCAGGATATGGTCGCGCGCCGCCCCCGCCTTCAGCCGGCGCGGGCCGGAGAGGTTCGCTGCAAGCGCACCACCAAGCGTGCCCTTGCCCGGCTCGCCGCCGAGCAGCGGGCCGTAATCCATCGGCTCGAAAGCGAGTTGCTGGCCGTTTTGCGCCAGCAGCGTCTCGATTTCGGCCAGCGGCGTGCCGGCCTTTGCCGACAGCACCAGTTCGGCTGGTTCATAGAGCGTGACCCCGGCGAGCCTCGACAGGTCGAGCGTGTGCTCGGTCTGCAGCGGACGGCCGATGCCGCGCTTGGAGCCATGGCCGAGGATTTCGAGTGGCGAGCCTTCCGCCGCCGCCCAGGCGACGGTGGAGAGGACTTCGGAAGGGGTGGTGGGAGTGAAGGTGGTCATGGCGCCGATGCGCCATATGCAAATGCGGAAAAGCCGCGTTCCTTCGCGCCCCCCTCTGTCCTGCCGGACATCTCCCCCTCAAGGGGGGAGATTGGATGCCGCGCCGGGTTTCGCCAATCTCCAGCGTTGGCGGAAGGGCGAAGCGACGAAGCTGCCAATCTCCCCCCGTGAGGGAGAGATGTCCGGCAGGACAGAGGGGGGCGTTCAGGCGCTGACATAACCCTCAAAACCTCGGAATGTCCGGAAACGCTAACTCTCCGCGATGCACATGCATGCGCCCCAGCTCCGCGCAGCGGCGCAGTTGCGGGAACACCTTTCCCGGGTTGAGCAGATGATTGGGATCGAAGGCGCATTTGACCCGCATCTGCTGGTCGAGGTCGATCTGGTTGAACATTTCCGGCATCAGGTCGCGTTTTTCGACGCCCACCCCATGCTCGCCGGTCAAGACGCCGCCGACCTTGACGCACAGCCGCAATATGTCGGCGCCGAAACTCTCGGCCTTGTCGAGTTCGCCCGGCACGTTGGCATCATAGAGGATCAGCGGATGCAAATTGCCGTCGCCGGCATGGAAGACATTGGCGACGCCGAGCCCGTATTTTTCGGAGAGCTCGCGCATGCCGGCCAGCACGCGCGGCAGTTCCTTGCGCGGGATGGTGCCGTCCATGCAATAATAGTCGGGCGAGATACGGCCGACCGCGGGGAAGGCAGCCTTGCGCCCTGCCCAGAAGCTCAATCGCTCCTGCTCCGACTGCGAAATGCGGCAGGTGGTCGAACCGTTGCGGATGGCGATCGCCTCGACCGCGGTGATGAGATGATCGACCTCGACGCTGGGCCCATCGAGCTCGACGATCAGCAGAGCCTCGACATTCAGGGGATATCCGGCATGGACGAAATCCTCCGCCGCATGAATCGCCGGACGGTCCATCATCTCCATGCCACCGGGAATGATGCCGGCGCCGATAATGTCGGCGACGCATTGGCCACCCTGCTCGCTGGTCGGGAAGCCGATCAGCAGCGCACGTGCCGTCTCCGGCCTCTTCAAAATGCGCACGATGACTTCGGTGACGACGCCCAGCAGGCCTTCGGAGCCGGTCATGACGCCGAGCAGGTCGTAGCCTTCCGCGTCCAGATGCCTGCCGCCGAGCCGCACCACCTCGCCGCTCATCAGCACCATCTCGATGCCGAGCACATTGTTGGCGGTCAGGCCGTATTTGAGGCAGTGCACGCCGCCGGAATTTTCGGCGACATTGCCGCCGATCGAACAGGCGATCTGGGAAGATGGGTCGGGGGCGTAGTAAAAACCCTCCTGCTCGACGGCGGTGGTGATGCCGAGATTGGTGACGCCCGGCTGGGCGACGACGATGCGATTGGGGAAATCGATCTCGATAATGCGGTTGAAGCGGCTCATGACCAGGAGCACCGCGTCCTCCAGCGGCAGCGCGCCGCCCGACAGCGAGGTGCCGGAGCCGCGCGGCACGACGCGGATGTTGCGGTCATTGCAGTATTTCAGCACGCGCGAAACCTGTGCCACCGTTTCGGGAAGCACCACGACCAATGGCAATTGCCGGTAGGCGGTCAGGCCATCGCTCTCGAAGGCGCGCATTTCGTTGGCCGCGTCGACCACACCCTCGCCCGGCACGATAATGCGCATGTCGGCGACGATCTCGCCGCGCCGGCGCATCGTGGCGTCGTCTGGCTTGGGCATGGCAAGGCCGGACATCGGCAGCCTCATCTCGCGTGACTGGTCAAAATCTTTTACCAGTGAAGGGCGTCGGTTGCAAACCCCGCTTTGACCGAGAGCGGACACGGACGCAACGGACGCCTTCCGTAGCGGCAATCTGCCGCTGGCGCGCTTTACCCTGTGGGAAGTAAAGGCGCGCCTACTCGCCCGGATGTTTCGTCGGCTCGGAATGCATGCGCCGCACCCGCCGCACGCCCCACCAGACCAGCAGGATGGCGAGCGGCACGCACGCCGCCGTGACCACTTCGGGCGCGAAGGCATGGCCGAAGATCGAGGCGCCCTTGGCGACATAGCCGACGAGGCCGACGACATAGTAGGAAACGGCCGCGACCGACAGGCCTTCGACGGTCTGCTGCAGGCGCAGTTGCAACCGGGCGCGATTGTTCATCGAGGCGAGCAGGTCGCGGTTCTGCTTCTCGACCTCGACATCGACCCAGGTGCGCAGCAGCGTGGTGGCGCGCGTCAGCTTGCGCGACAGGTTGGCCTGACGCTCCTCGACCGAACGGCAGGTGCGCATGGCAGGCGCCATGCGCCGCCGCAGGAACCCCGCCCAGGTGTCATATCCCTGTACGGCTTCTTCCTCGAGCGCTTCCAGCCTTTCGCCGACGATGCCGTCATAGGCACGGCTGGCGCCGAAGCGGTAGAGGCTCGACGCCGCGTCGGCTTCCAACTCAGCCGCGAGTTCGGTCAGGTCGGCAAGCAATTTCTGGCTGTCGCGGGTCTCGGCGAGTTTCATCTCCAGCGTGATCTGGGCCAGCCTGTCCTCGATACGGCGGGCGCGACCGGACAAGGCCAGCGCCAACGGCAGGCCGAGCATGGCGAGCGTGCGGTAGGTCTCGATGTCGATCAGCCGCTGCGACAAGGCGCCGGTACTGGCCGGCGTCAGGGCGCGGTCAAGGATCAGCATACGGGTCAGGCCGTCGCCATCCTGGCGGAAATCGGTGACGATTGCTGCATTGCCGCGTTCGACCAGCGAATAGCAGAGGCTGGTCGGATCGAAGCCGGCGATCGACCGCTCGCCCGCCTGCGTCCATTTGCGGATCTCGAGCCGGATGCCTGAAATAACGGTTCCGGGTGGAGAAAATCCGTTGCCGAACGGCGAATCCTCCTGGCCCTTGCCGCCTTCGGCAAGCGGCCCTTCCCACAGATAGGTGGAGAATTCGGTATGCCGCTCCCAGCGCAACGAGCCCTGGCCCCATCTCATGGCGTGATGGCGGGCCTGACGGTCGGGCGCGGCTATGCCGAGCCGGCGCGACAGCTCGGAAAGCACCGAATGATCGACGCCGGCGCCACCCTCGGTCATGAAGGCGAGCTGGATCAGCACACGCGGCTTCTCGACCAGCGGGTGCGGACGGGCATGGACTTCGCCCAGCGCGCCGGGCCGTCCCTCATGCGCGGGAAATCCGAGCACGCTGCCCTTGGCGCGCGGCTGAAATTCGAGATTGGACGGGTCGTGCGACACGGCTTGTTCCCCGGGTTTCTTTGAACCCTCTTGCAGTTGCGTCCTCTAGAGCCAATAGGCTCCTGACGCAAACAGCAAAGTTTAGCCGAAGAGGATAGGGGCGCGAGCGGGGAAGCCGACACGCTTCGACCAATTGGATAAATAATTTGACCAGTTGGCGACGCTGGCTTTATCTTGCGCGACACCGGTTCAACACTCCCAGGCATGCCGTTGAGCGACATTTTTTCCAGAATCGAGCACTCGCGAACCGCCGACGAGGTGGTGCAGCAGATCGAAAGCCTCGTCCTCGAAGGCGTGCTGCGCACCGGCGACCGGCTGCCTGGCGAGCGCGAGCTGGCACGCCAGTTCGATGTGTCCCGGCCGATCCTGCGCGACGCGCTGAAGGCGCTCGAGGGACGCGGCCTTTTGACGACGCGGCCGGGCGGCGGCACATATGTAGCCGACATCATCGGCCAGCTGTTCACCAAGCCGGTGGCGGACCTGATCTCGACGCATCGCAAGGCGGTGGCCGATTACCTGGAATATCGCCGCGAGGTGGAGGGGATCGCCGCCGAATATGCGGCGCGGCGCGCCACGCCGGAGGACCTGGCCCTGCTCGACCGCATCATGGCACGCATGGACGAAGCGCACCGCACCGGGGATTTCGACGACGAAGCCGAGATCGACGTCGAATTCCATCATGCGATCTGTGAATGCGCGCACAACATCCTGCTCCTGCATACGCTGCGCTCCTGCTACAGGCTGCTGTCGGAAGGCGTGTTCCAGAACCGGTTGCTAGTGTTCACGGTGCCCGGCGCGCGCGATGCGCTGCTGGCCCAGCACCGGGCGATCCACATCGCGGTCAAGGCCGGCGACCCGGCCGGCGCGCGGCAGGCGGCGATGGACCACATGATCTATGTCGAGCGGTCGATGGCGCAAGCCGAGCGCAGCGGCGACTGGCAGCGCGTATCGCGGCTCAGGCTCAGGCAACGCTCTGAAGCCGGCGATGCCGAACCGGCGCGCAAACGCTCCTGAACGATATCGATCAAGCGGGGACACGATGAGCGACATTCTCACCATTGCCGACCTCAAGGACCTGGCGCGACGGCGCGTGCCCAGGATGTTCTTCGAGTATGCCGATTCCGGCGCATGGACCGAGAGCACCTACCGGGCCAACGAGGAGGACTTCCAGAAGATCAAGTTCCGCCAGCGCGTGCTGGTCGACATGAGCAACCGCTCACTGGAATCGACCATGATCGGCGAGAAGGTGGCCATGCCGGTGGCGCTGGCCCCAACCGGCCTGACCGGCATGCAGCATGCCGACGGCGAGATGCTGGCGGCGCAGGCGGCCGAGGAATTCGGCGTGCCGTTCACACTGTCGACGATGAGCATCTGCTCGATCGAGGATGTCGCGTCGGTGACGAAGAAGCCGTTCTGGTTCCAGCTTTACGTGCTGCGCGATAAGGACTTCGTGCTCGACCTGATCGACCGGGCAAAAGCGGCGAAATGCTCGGCGTTGGTGCTGACGCTCGACCTGCAGATCCTCGGCCAACGGCATAAGGATGTCCGCAACGGACTTTCGGCGCCGCCCAAGATGACGCTGGCCAACATCGCCAACATCGCGGTCCGTCCGCGCTGGTGGATGGGCATGGCCGGCACGAAGCGCCGCACGTTCCGCAACATCGTCGGCCACGCCAAGGGCGTCGGCGACGTGGCTTCGCTGGCGTCATGGACGACGGAGCAGTTCGACCCGCATCTGTCGTGGAAGGATGTCGCCTGGATCAAGGAACGCTGGGGCGGCAAGCTGATCCTGAAAGGCATTCTCGACAAGGAAGACGCATTGATGGCCGCTGAAACGGGCGCCGACGCGATCGTCGTTTCCAACCATGGCGGGCGTCAGTTGGACGGCGCATCCTCGTCGATCATGGCGCTGGAGGAAATCGCGGACGCGGTCGGCGACAGGATCGAGGTGCACATGGATGGCGGCATCCGCTCCGGCCAGGACGTGCTGAAGGCACTGTGCCTCGGCGCTAGGGGCACCTATATCGGCCGGCCGTTTCTCTACGGCCTGGGCGCGCTCGGCAAGGAAGGCGTTACCAAAGCGCTGGAAATCATCCGTAAGGAGATGGACATCACATTGGCGCTGTGCGGAAAACGTCTGGTGACCGACATGGGCAAGGACCAGATCCGGCGCTAGCCAGGTCGGCGACGGCCTGATCACGGAGACAGCGATACGTTGGCAGAACCCGACATTCATTTCCTGGACGCGCGCGGACCGGACGGCATGCGTCTCTACGCAATCGGCGATGTCCATGGCCGGCTCGATTTGCTGGCCGCCATGCATCAGCGGATCGAGAGCGAGCTCGAATGGAAGCCGGCTCGCGACTGGCGCGTCATCCACCTCGGCGACTATGTCGACCGTGGGCCGGACTCCAAGGAGGTCGTCGATTTCCTGATCGAGGCGCGCAAACGCGATCCGCGAAACCTGATGCTTGCCGGCAATCACGATCTCGGCTTTCTCGATTTTCTCGATACCCCTGACCCGGACGGGCTTTTCATGCGCTATGGCGGGGTCCAGACGGCGCTATCCTACGGTGTGCCCCTCGCGGCCGACGCCGGCTGGTTCGGCAGGATGGAGACGATGAGACGGGGGCATCAGGCTCTGCTCGAAGCCGTACCGCAACACCATATCGACTTCCTGCGCTCGCTACCCTTCTCAATCAGCTTCGGCGACTTCTTCTTCTGCCATGCCGGCATCAGGCCAGGCGTTGCCCTGGAGAACCAGAATCCGCAGGATCTGATCTGGATCCGCGACGTTTTCCACGATCACGCCGGCCTTTTCCCGAAGATCGTGGTGCACGGCCACACGCCCGTTCCCGAGGCGGAAGTCATGGCCAACCGCGTCAATGTCGATACGCTCGCCTGGCAATCAGGCATGCTGAGCGCGCTCGTTGTCGAGGACGCCGACAAACGCATTCTGACAATGACAATAAGGGAAGCTTGAGTGGCGCGCGCCGCGGAAACGACGCGAACGGTCCGGCTATTCAGCGCAGCGAAGCGGTGACGCCGTAGCCGTCGACGGCGTTGTGGTTGTTGGCGGCATCGGCCGCATAGATGCCGAGACCGCAAATCACGATGGCGGACATCATGGCAAAGGACAGAAGCGCTGCTTTCACGGACGTCATCTCTTGTTGAGCTTCCTGCATCTGTGCACGAGGCGGTTACCAATGCGTTGAAACCGAAAATACGTCTCAAAGTTTCGACGATTTCGCGCTTCTAGGCACGTTCTGTATCGGCGGTGTGTCGCACGGGCCACACAAAGGTCCATCGCGGTTGCACCGGTGATGCAGAGCGCGCGCCTTCTAGGATGGCGGGCGTACACAAGCCAAGGACGAAACCGGTTTTCCCCAGGCGGATTCACCGCCGCGTGCCAATTATGCCACGCCCTGGTCCGCAGAGATGATGCTCAGATCGTCGCCACCCATGCGCGGGCGATGGCAAGGCCGGCAGCATCGGCATCCGGTCCGTTACGGGCCATTTCGCCATCGAGCTTGCCGGCCCAGTCGGGGTGGCGCGCTGCAATGATCGGCGCGAAAGAGGTGCTCCAGTCCTTCACCAGCGGCCGATCGGCCTCGAAGTGGAACTGGAAGCCGTAGACGGCGCGGCCGACGCGGAACGCCTGGTTCTCGGCGACATCATTGCCGGCGAGCCGCACGGCGTTTTCAGGCAGCACGAAGGTGTCGTCGTGCCATTGGAAGATCGGGAACTTTTCCGGAAGCTCGGCCAGCACCGGATCGGCCTTGGCGTCCGGCGTCAGCGAAACGCCGCGCCAGCCGAATTCGTTGGCGCCGCCGATGCGGTTCTCGCCGCCGAAGGCGCGGGCAACCAGCTGGCTGCCGAGGCAGATGCCGAGCACCGCGCGGTTCTTGCCGGCGAAATCGCGGGTCAGTTCGAGCAGCGCCGGAAAATAGGGATATTCCTCATCGGCCAGCGCGTTCTGGCCGCCGCCGAGCACCACCATGGCGTCGTGGCCGTTCGCATCATCCGGCAGCGGATCGCCCTTGTAAGGAAGGCGGATGTCGAGATCGGCACCGGCTTCCGCAAGTGCCGCGCCGACCTGGCCGAGGCCGGTGTTGTCGTAGTTCTGGACCACCAGCACCCGCATCGCAAAACCCTGCTGACGTGAAAACGATGCGACGAGCGATATCATGGCGCCGGCATTTCAGCCAAGATGCGGGCGCGCGGAGAAAACTATGCCACTGCAAAACCGGGTCGATCCGTTCGGCGCTATCCACGCCGTGCCCGAGCGCGGCCTGTTCATGGGCAATCGCGGCATCATCCACGATCCCGAGACCAGGACGCTGTTGAAAAAACGCTGGGCGCTTCACGCCTGGATCATCTGCGTCTGCGACTTCGGCGACGTGCGGCGCGAGCCGATGGGCCGCAACCGGCGACGTGATGATCTATCGGGACCCAAGGCGGGCTGGACGGAACTGTTCTTCCTCGACGAGGTGACGGCGCTGGCGGCGGGCCATCGGCCCTGCTTCTTCTGCCGGCGCGAACGGGCCAGGGATTTTGTGGGTCGCTTCGGCGAAGCCTTCGGCATAACGGAGCCGCGCGCGCCGCAGGTCGACAAGCGGCTGCACAAGGAGCGGCTGGCCGCGGGCGGCAAGCCGCCGGTGGTGGCGGCTGACGAGCTTGCAGGCCTGCCCGACGGCACGATGGTCGACCGTGGCGGCAATGCCTACGCCTTGCGTCGCGGCAAGGCGCTGCGCTGGTCGTTTGCAGGATATTGCGGAGCGCAGGATTTCAACGACCTCGCTCATCGGCCGCTGCGGCTGCTGACGCCGCCGACCACGATCGGCGTGCTGAGGCGAGGCTACGAACCCGTCTGGCATCCTTCCGCCAAGGCTTGACGGCAACCGTCGCCTCGCCCATTCCTCGGCCATGCGCGCCAACTACAAGATGCAACGCCTGTTCGTGCCCGACGATCTCGGGCCGGAGATCGAGTTCGACGCCGGCCACCAGCAGAGCCATTATCTCCTGCACGTGCTGCGGCTTGGCGAGGGCGCCGAGATCCTGTTGTTCAACGGCCGCGACGGCGAATGGTCGGCGGCCATCGCGGCCAAATCCAAGAAGGCGGTGAAGCTGAGGGTGCTGGCGCGGCAACGGCCGCAGCCGCCGCTGCCCGATCTCGTCTACTGCTTCGCACCGCTGAAGCAGGGCCGGCTCGACTATCTGGTGCAAAAGGCGGTCGAAATGGGCGCCGGCGTGCTGCAGCCGGTCATTACCCAGCACACGCAAGTGGCGAAACCCTCCATCGACCGGTTGCGCGCCAATGTCGTCGAGGCGGCCGAGCAGTGCGGCATACTTGCGGTGCCGCAGGTGCGGGAAGCGGAAAAGTTCGAACGCCTGCTGACCGGCTGGGACAAGGAGCGGCGGCTGATCTTCTGCGACGAGGACGCTTCGACCAACAATCCCCTGCCCGCGCTGCAAGCGGTGAGCGAAAGGAAGCTCGGCCTGCTGGTCGGGCCGGAAGGCGGATTTTCCGACGAAGAGCGCAAGGTGTTGCGCGCTCTGCCTTTCGTTACCGCCATTCCGCTCGGCCCGCGCATCCTGCGCGCCGACACGGCCGCCGTGGCCGCACTGGCGGTGATGCAGGCCACAATCGGCGATTGGTGAGGGTTTCTTCCTTCTCACACAAGGGAGACGGGAAGAGCCGCATCGTTCAATTCCTGTTGACCTCTGGCTCAGGATTTTTCGCTTGATCGGCTACTGACATTTCGTCCATCTAGCGCCGGCGGTCGTCCGGCCGCCCTGCAGTGCCGCGCGTCGACGCGCAAAGGCCGCTGTAGTACTTTGATTTTGGCGCATATCTCGAAAATCGAGGTCGATTTCGGGATCGTTGCGCCGCAGGGGCTTGATGATGGCGCGTGACACAACCGATTTCCGGCCGATCGAAGGCATGGACGAACTCGTCGCGCACCTAGCCGAGGGCAACAAGCCGCGGGAGAAGTGGCGCATCGGCACCGAGCACGAGAAATTCCCGTTCTACGTCGACGGCAACGGGCCCGTGCCCTATGGCGGCGAGCGCGGCATACGCGCCATCCTCGAAGGCATGCAGTCAAAGCTCGGCTGGGACCCCATCATCGATGACGGCCGCATCATCGGCCTGGTCGAGCCGACCGGCCAGGGCGCGATTTCGCTGGAGCCCGGCGGCCAGTTCGAACTCTCCGGCGCGCCGCTGGAGACGATCCACCAGACCTGCCGCGAGGGCAATGCCCACCTGGCGCAGGTGCGCGAGATCGCCGAGCCGATGGGCATCCGCTTCCTTGGCCTTGGCGGCAGCCCGAAATGGTCGCTGGCCGAGACGCCGAAAATGCCGAAGTCGCGCTACGAGATCATGACGCGCTACATGCCCAAGGTCGGCACCAAGGGCCTCGACATGATGTACCGCACCTGCACGATCCAGGTTAATCTGGACTTCGAGAGCGAGGTGGACATGCGGCGCAAGATGCAGGTGTCGCTGAAGCTGCAGCCGCTGTCGACGGCGCTGTTCGCCAATTCGCCCTTCACGGAAAGCCGGCCGAACGGCTTGCAGAGCTGGCGCGGCGACATCTGGCGCGACACCGACAACCAACGCTCGGGCCTGCTCGAATTCTGCTTCTCGCCCGATTTCGGTTTTGCCGACTATGTCGAATGGGCACTCGACGTGCCGATGTATTTCGTCATCCGCGACGGCCAGTACCACGACATGACGCACGTCACCTTCCGTCAGTTCATGGCCGGGGCCGTCCGCAATGAAATCCCGGACGGATTGCCGACGATGGGCGACTGGGCTAACCATCTGTCGACGCTCTTCCCCGACGTGCGGCTGAAGCGCTTTCTCGAGATGCGCGGCGCCGATGGCGGGCCGTGGCGGCGCATCTGCGCCCTTCCGGCCTTCTGGGTCGGGCTGCTTTATGACGAGGCAGCGCTCGATGCGGCGGAGGCGCTGACCTCGAGCTGGACCTACGGGGAAGTGCTGGCGATGCGCAACGCCGTGCCCGAACAAGGCATTTCGGCGCCGTTCCGCAACGCCACGTTGCGCGACATCGCTCGCGACGTGCTCACCATCTCGCGCATGGGGCTGAAGAACCGCGGCAAGAAGAACCGCGACGGCTATGACGAGACCTCGTTCCTCAACACGCTCGACGAAGTCGTGGCGCGCGGCACCACCAGCGCCGAGGAGATGCTGTCGGCCTACCACACACGCTGGGGCGGCTCGATCGAGCCGGTGTTCATGGAATACGCCTATTAACCCTCGGCTTCGAGGCGGCCGAGCTCCTGCAAAAGCCGCTTCAATCGGCGGTGGAAACGAATTAGGCTTCTCCGGCGGGGATTTCCGGAGGAGAGACCAATGCCTTCCTTGTTCGACATGCTGGCACAAGCCCAGAACGGCAGCGGCATGCAGGCGCTTGCCCAACAATACGGGCTCTCGATGCAGCAGACGCAATCTGCGGTGGAGGCGTTGCTGCCTGCCTTTTCGCAAGGACTGAGGCGCAACACCGCCGATCCCTATGGGCTCGGCGCCTTCATGACGGCGATGGCGAGCGGTCAGCACGCCAAGTATTTCGAGGACGCGACCCGGGCCTTCTCGCCGCAAGGCATCAATGAGGGCAACGGCATTCTGGGGCATCTGTTCGGCTCGAAGGATCTGTCGCGCGCGGTTGCCGGCCAGGCGGCGCAAGCGACCGGTATCAGCCAGCAGGTGCTGCAACAGATGCTGCCGGCCCTGGCCTCGATGATGATGGGCGGGCTGTTCAAGCAGACCACCAATCAGTTGGCCGGGGGGCAGATGCAGGCGGCCAGCGGCTTCGGCGCCGCCGGCAGCAATCCGCTGGGCGAGATCATCGAGCAGATGATGCGCCAGGGAGGCGGCCTGGGCGGCGCCCAGGCGCCGGCGCCGCAGCCGAGCCCGCCATCGCAAGACCCGATGGACAACCCGCTTGGCAAGGTGCTGCAGGACATGTTCGGCGGCGGCGCGCCACAGCCGCAAAGCCGATCCCAGCCACAACCGCAGCAGACACAGAACCCCTTTGGCGACAATCCGCTCGGCAAGGTGCTGCAGGACATGTTCGGCGGTGGCGCGCAGCCGCCGCAGGACCAGCCTCAGCCGCAGCAGACCCAGAGCCCCTATGGCGACAGTCCGCTAGGCAAGATCTTCGAGGAGATGCTGCGGCAGGGTGGCGGTGCATCAGGCGGCGAGCAGCCGGCGCCGCAGCCCCAAGCTCGGCGGCAGCCCCAGGCGCCGCAGCCGCAGGCCAATCCGAGCGGCAGGCCGACGAACCCGTTCGACGATCTGTTTGGCAAGATGTTCGAGACCGGAGCGCAGCAGCGCGACGACTACCAGAAAGGCATGGAGTCGATTTTCGACCAGTTCAAGCGCGGCATGGATCGGCGGTAGCCGTCGCCCAGGTTTTGGCTTTTGCCTCGCGCAAAAAGAAAGCCCGGTCCTTGGGAGGACCGGGCAGCGTGCAGGCAGGCCGGCGGGGGACCGGCAGGGAGTGGGAAGCCTGCATGAACCTTGGTCGCGCTGACTGATGAAAAGGTTCAGCGGGACCGAAATTCAACCGATCAGGCCACCCTGCGGGCGATGTCCTCGATGGTTTCGACGCGATCGCTGGCGATTTCGCGCAGCATCGCCGTCGGATCGCGGCCAAACGGCACGTCGATGGCGACGTGCAGGTCGGCGCGCGTCAGGCCGATATCGGCAAGCTCGGCGTCCGACATCTCGCCGAGGCGATAGAAGGCACGGCGGTTTTTCCAGGCCTGGTAGACATTGGAGACCGCATTGATCGCGCGCGTCGCAACGGCCGGACGCGTGGTGATGCGCGAGGTCTCGGTGGCGAAATCAAACGTAACCATGTCGGTCTCCTTCAGACTCGAACGGGCAAAACCAGGCGATCGGCGCTGGCGACAGCGGCCGTTCCGGCTTCGATTCACATGCCTTCATGTGGACATCAGTAATTTGCCATTGCTCGATTGATTAATCCAACGAATGTTTCTAATCTTAAGCATCAACACTAGTGATGGATCATGCCGATGAAAGCGCCGCTCGATCTAGATCAGTTGCAGACCTTCATCTCGATCGCCGACACTGGCAGTTTCACCCGGGCGGCCGAAGAGGTGCACCGCACCCAGTCGGCGGTGTCGATGCAGATGCGCCGGCTAGAGGAGCGGATCGGCAAGCCGCTGTTCGAAAAGGAAGGGCGCAGCAACAGACTGACGGAGGAAGGCGACAAGCTGCTTTCCTACGCAAGACGGCTGCTCTATCTCAACCGCGAAACGCTGGCCGCCTTCGACGACCGGCGGCTCGAAGGCACGATCCGGATCGGTACGCCGGACGACTACGCCGACCGTTTCCTGCCCGAGATCATGGCGCGCTTCACGCGTTCCAATCCACGCGTCGAACTGACCGTCGTCTGCGAACCGACGCCGGGGCTGGTCGAACACATCAAGCGCGGCAATCTCGACCTGGCGCTGGTGACGCATAACGACGTGCGCGGCCAGTCCGAGGTGGTGCGGCGCGAACCGCTGCTGTGGGTCACCTCGGCCAACCATGCCACGCACGAGCAGGAAACGCTGCCTATGGCCTTTGGCCGGCCAAACTGTATCTGGCGGCGCGCCGCCGTCGACGTGCTTGACCAGCAGAACCGCGACTATCGCATCCTGTTCACCAGCTTTTCCGCAACGGTCATCACCGCCGCGGTGTTGTCGGGCCTGGCGATCTCGGTGCTGCCGGAATGCGCGCTCAGGCCCGGCATGCGGGTGCTGGGCGAGGCCGACGGCTTCGGCGCCCTGCCCGACTGCCGCATCGGCATCATGCGCGGCCAAACCTCGCGGCCGGAGATCGTCGATGCACTGGCCCGGCACATTTCCGAAAGCCTGGACAACATCTCGGTGCCGCTTGGCGAAGAGGCGGGAACGTTCGATTTCGCGGCACTCGCCTTCAGCAAGATGCGGCGAACCAAGCCGAACCAGATCCTGCCGGGCTGGTAAGCGATCAGACGCACCTGAACGCCGACCTGAAAACAGCCAGCTTGACGCCGGCGCGCAACCACCCCCCAATCGGCCGATGAGCGAAGCAGCATCCGAATCACGCAGCAACGCCACCGAATATACGGTGAGCGAAATATCAGGCGCCCTGAAGCGCACCGTCGAGGATGCCTTCGGCAACGTGCGGGTGCGCGGTGAAATCTCGGGTTATCGCGGGCCGCACTCCTCCGGCCATGCCTATTTCACGCTGAAGGACGACCGCGCGCGGCTCGACGCCGTGGTGTGGAAGGGCACGATGGGCCGGCTGAAATTCCGCCCCGAAGAAGGAATGGAGGTGATCGCCACCGGCAGGCTCACCACCTATCCCGGCAAATCCAACTACCAGATCGTCATCGACAATCTGGAACCGGCGGGCGCCGGAGCCTTGATGGCGCTGCTGGAGGAGCGCAAGCGCCGGCTGCAGGCCGAAGGACTGTTCGAGGGGGGCCGCAAGCGGTTGCTGCCCTTCATGCCGCGCGTCATCGGCGTCGTCACCTCGCCGACGGGTGCCGTCATCCGCGACATCATCCACCGGATCAAGGATCGTTTTCCGCTGCATGTGCTCGTCTGGCCGGTGCGGGTGCAAGGCGAAACCGCGGGCGCCGAGGTGACCGCCGCCGTCGCCGGTTTCAACGCGCTGGCAAGGGATGGCACCATCGAGCGCCCGGACCTGCTGATCGTGGCGCGCGGCGGCGGCAGCCTCGAGGACTTGTGGGGCTTCAACGACGAGGCCCTGGCCCGTGCCGTCGCCGCCTCCGCCATTCCGGTGATCTCGGCCGTCGGCCACGAAACCGACTGGACGCTGATCGACCTCGTCGCGGATGTGAGGGCGCCGACGCCGACGGGGGCGGCCGAAATCGCCGTTCCGGTTAAGGCCGACCTCGAAGCGACGCTCGCCAGTCTCGGCGCGCGGCTCAAGGCTGCGGTTTCGCGCAATTTCGAGCGCAAGCGCCAGTCCGTGCGCGCGGCGGCGCGTGCGCTGCCCTCGCCCGATCAGTTGCTGGCGCTGCCACGGCGTCGCCTCGACGAGGCGGCGAACCGGCTCGGGCGCGGCCTCATGGTTTCGACCGAACGCAAGCGGGGACGCTTCCTCGCCCTGAAACTGACGCCGGCAATGCTGTCGCAGCGAATTGCCGAGGCGCGGCGGACCAACGAGCGCAATCTTCTGCGGGCACAGGGTGCGTTGCGCGCGCTGACGAGGGCCCGGCGCGCGGAACTCAATCGCGCCGCCGATCAGTTGCCGAAATGCGCCCGGGCGTCGCTGCAGCGGCTCCGACAGCAATTGGCGGCGCTGCAGGGCCGCATCACCATAGAGCCCACGGCGCGGCGGCAGCGGACCCAAAGGGATTTCCTGACCGCGCTGACGCGGCGCAGCACGCATGCGGCATCGCTGAGGCTGGAGCGGCTGCGCAGTCGCGTCGCCCAGGCCGACCGCTTGCTGGCGACGCTGTCGCACAAGGCGGTGCTGGCACGCGGCTTCGCCCTGGTGAAGGATGCCGACGGCGCCGTCGTCAAGCGTGCGGCGGAATTGTCGGCGGGGATGGCGCTGTCCCTGGAGTTCGCCGACGGCACGGCGGATGCGGTCGCGACCAGCGGCTCGGCGCGGCCACGACCGGCCGCCAAAACCGCGACCAAGGCCAAGGAGCCCGGCAGCCAGGGCTCCCTATTCTGAACCGTGACATGACAGACAATCCGCATCATCACAAAACGCCCTCCGGCAAGCCGCGCGCGCGAAGCTTCGGCATCGGCTTCGACGGCACGCCCGGCCCGTTCAACGCGATCACCGACGTGGCTGGAGTGTCGGTCGGCTATTCCACGCTGATTTCAGGCGACGGCCCGCTCGTCGTGGGCCAGGGACCGGTGCGCACCGGCGTGACCGCGATCCTGCCCAGGCCGCGGGCCGACCTTGCCACACCGGTCTTCGCCGGCATCTTCAGCCAGAACGGCAATGGCGAACTGACCGGCTCGCATATCGTCGAGGAGACCGGCGCCTTCAACTTCCCCATCACCGTCACCAACACGCATTCCTGCGGCGTTTCGCGCGACGGCACGCTGCGCTGGATGAGCAAGGTGCTGCCAGCCGCACTCGACAGCGGCTGGGGACTGCCGGTGGCAGCGGAAACTTATGACGGCTTCCTCAACGACATCAACGGCCACCATGTGACATCAGGGCATGTTGCCGAGGCGCTCGACGGTGCCGCCAGCGGACCGATCGAGGAAGGCAGCGTCGGCGGCGGCACCGGCATGATCGCCTTCGGCTTCAAGGCCGGTTCGGGCACCGCGTCGCGCATCACCGAATGGCAAGGGCGTGCCTATACTGTCGGCGCCTTCGTGCAGGCGAATTTCGGCAAGCGGCGCAATTTCACGCTTCGAGGCCTGCGCGCCGGGCCGGAGCTCGTCGAACCCGCGATCCGCGAAGGCACGCCACGTGCCGAAAAAGGCTCGATCATCGCCGTTATTGCCACCGACGCACCGTTCCTGCCGCATCAGATGAAGCGGCTGGCCCGCCGTGTGCCGCTCGGCGTCGCCATGACCGGCGGCTTCGGCTATCACAGTTCCGGCGACATCTTCCTCGCCTTCTCTACCGCCAATCCCGACGCGGCCCTGGCGCCGCCGGGCCGGATCGCTCGCGCCGAGTTCATCCCCGACAGCGACATCGATCCGTTCTTCGATGCCGTGGTCCAGGGCGTCGAGGAAGCCGTCCTCAATGCGATGGTCGCCAACGAGGACATGACCGGCCGCGACGGCAATTTCGTGCCGGCGCTGCCGAAGGCGTGGCTGAAGGAGAAATTCGGCTGAGACAAATACGCGGACCGAATGGTCCGCGTATTCATACAGGATTGCTCCTGAATTATTCCGCAGCCTTGCTCGCGGCCTGCTGGTGCTCGTCGGCCTCGGCCGCTTCCTCGAGCCGGGAGGCGATGAGTTCCTGGATATCGCCGACTTCTTCCTGGATATCCTCCAGCGGTATGCCGACCTCGGCCGCCTTGGCAGCGCATTCCCTGGCCAGCGTCTCGGCCTGCTTCTCGATCCTGGCGTGGGACTGGCAATGGACTTTTTCGCCAATCCATCCCTGCAAGAATTCGATGGCGTGCTCACTCATATTGCTTTTCCCTGGCGGCGAAGCCGGTTGGTAATCATAAACGTCGGCATCCGGTGAAGGATGCATGTCCCCATTCCAGCCGAGTCGCCACCGGACGGCAAGCCGATGTCGTCCAAGGTCCACAGAGCCAAAGGAAATAGAGGATTGAAGAACATTTTCTGTTTCTGGGGGGCGGGTATCGTTTGGCGGGAATCCTGTCCCGCCTCGAGAGGCTGCTTCTACTTGCTTCTTACGGTTTTCAGGTCCGTTTGCATCTCAATGGCTGTCACAACAGCTGCCCGATGACGTTGCCGTTTCCAGGCACAAGCCATCGAAGCCGCCGCTATATAGTGACATCCCCATGCAATGTCGACTCTCTCCGCCGCCTTGCATGGAAGCCCCGCGAAAGCCGCATAGGTCACCGTGCCGATCAGAAGGTCTCGACCCAGGGCCTGAGCTCGAGTTCCCAGGTCCAGGCGCTGCGGTTCTGGCGATGGATGCCGAGATAGGCCTCGGCGATCGCGTCCGGCGATAGCCGTCGATCCTGCGGGTCGGGAGCCTCTCCCGGCACGGTCGAGGCAATGGCACCATCGATGACGAAATGCGCGACATGGATGTTCTTGGGGGCCAGTTCGCGAGCCATGGATTGCGCCAGTCCACGCAAGCCGAATTTGGGCATCGCGAAACCGGCCGAGCCGGCGAATCCCTTGACGCTTGCCGTCGCGCCGGTGAAGAAGATCGAGCCCGAGCCTTGCAAAAGCAGCCGGTTGGCTGCTTGCTGGCCAACCAGGAAGCCGCCATAGGCCCCCACCAGCAAGGCCTGCCTGACAGCCTCTGGATCGAGTTCGGCTATCGGGCCACGGGCGCGTCCGCTGGCATTGAAGACCACGAGCGACAGCGGGCCGGCCTTGTCAGCGACCTCGAACAGGCGCTGCACCGACGCGGCATCGGAGACATCAGTTGCCACGGCTTGGGCGCCGGTCTGCGCCAGCAACGGGTCGAGCTTCTCGACGTTGCGGGCGGCCAGCACGACACGAAAACCTTCCCTTGCGAGAAGGCGCGCAAGCGAGGCGCTCAATCCGGATCCCGCTCCGGCAATGACGGCGACATTGGATGTCATGAGCATCTCTCTTTCACGGTGGTGACTGGATTGGACAGGGTTGCGCCTTCCCAAGTGGAACGCAAGAGAAAGCATTTCCAAGAAAATGGGGTGTCGTCGTGGCGCGCTTCCCAGGCCGCAAAAACTGTTCCCGGCAAAGAAAAATGGCCGGGCGCGAAGACGGCCCGGCCAGAAAGAAGGTCATAACCTTCAGAGGGGAACACCGTTCGGAGGAATGGGAGGAAACCTCGAACGATAATTTTATCTTGAGCCCATTTTCGCGCGCTGGCGACGAATAGAATTCTAAAATTTTGCCGCCCTACAAAAATTTCTACCTGCCGAATGGCTCAGCCTGCCCGGGTCTCGGGCTCAAACAGATCGGCATAATGACGCCGCGCAACGTCGGGATGGGAGCGCAGCCTGCTCTTCAGCACATTGGTTCCGACATCGCGAAACAGCGGATTGTCGGGATCGCTGGCCGGCCCGCGCGCCTGCGCCGCCAGTTCCTCGGGAAGCTCGAGCAGCGGTATCGTGGCATCGAGCTTGGCGCTGAAGAAGAACGGCACCGAGATGCGTTCGACGCCGGCGGGCGGCGTCACGACGCGATGCACGGTGGCTCTCAAATAGCCGTTCGAGGCGAGCTCCAGCAGCTCGCCGATGTTGACGACGAGCGTTCCGGGAATCGGATCCACGTCCACCCAGCTTCCGTCATAGTCTACCTGCAGGCCCTTGTTGTCGTCCTGGAGCAGCAGCGTCAGGAAGCCGCCATCCTTATGCGCGCCGACGCCCTGGTCGCCGCCGGTCGCTTCGCGGCCGGGGTAGCGCACGATCTTCATGCGATGATTGGGTTCGCCGCCATAGATCGGATCGAAAGCGTCCTCGGCCTGGTCGAGCGACAGCGCGAAGGCCTTGAGCAGACGAATGGCCACGGCCGTCGCCTTCGCCTGCCAGGCCAGCAGCGCCGGCTTCAGCTCCGGCAACGCCGACGGCCACTGGTTCGGCCCCTGCAGCCGCGTCCAGGCAGGAATTCCCGGGCCTTGCGCGATGGGCGGGCGCTCGACGCCGATGTCGAGCTGCTCGCGCCAGTCGGCCTTGCCCTTGGTCAGTTCGCCGCCAGCGCGGGTATAACCGCGGAACTGCGAGGAATTGACCATCTCTATCGACAGCTTGTCGGCTTCCGGCAAGGCAAAGAAACGCCGCGAAGCGGCGAGCGTCTCGCTGATGTCGGCCCATGGGATGCCGTGGCCCGCCAAATAGAAAAAACCGATATCGCGCGAGGCGGAGCGCAGATCCGCCAGAAACGTCCGGCGCTCCGATGCGCCTTGTTCGAGACGGCTCAGATCGAGCACGGGCACTATTCTGGGCATGTCAGCTCCTTTTCGGGTTCTTTCCGGGTGCTGCTTGAAAACTTCGCCCGGAAACCCGGGCCCGTGGATGTGCTGCTCCTTTTCCAGCGGCCGAAGCCGCCATCGATGCCCCAAATCTCACGGAGTTCAGTGCGCCGGGAAAGGAACGATCGGCTTTTCGATGCCGCCGGGACGAACAATTTTTCTATTTGGGCGGGCAGCCTGACGATGAGCGCGATCATTGCGCGAAACAGCGGCGTGTCATTTCAGGCACAGCGCGAAGCTGTCATTGGCCCTTGAACGGCCGCGCGGGAGGCGCGTAACATCGTGGCACTTGAATTTGAATCTGTTTCATTCGTCCGGGCTAAGTCCGGATCGGTTTGGATAGGTCCTTGAACACGCAAGCAATCGGCAGCGCGGCGGGGCGCGGCAAATCGTTTGCCCATGTGGCGCAAGCCTCCTGGGGCAAGGGCCCTGGCACCTTGCTACGTATCATGCGCATGACGCTGCGCCACCCTTGGCAGGTCGCCATCACCATCGTCTCGACCTTCATCGCCGCGACGCTGCAGCTTTTCATTCCGCGCCTGCTGGGACACGCCATCGACCAGGCGCAGGGCGTGGTGGCTGCCGGTGCAAATACCGGGCCGAGCCGGCGCTGTGGAATACGGCGCTGACGCTGCTCGTCGTCAGCATCCTGCGCGGCCAAGGCTGAGCGCTCCTACGGTCAGTTCCGTTCGATGGGGCGAGAAGGGTTCCGGCTGTTCCGGATCACCCTGGCATGAAACAGTCGGTTCCTGACGCATCAGCATCCCGATCCGCAAGGCAGTGAAACTGGGCGAGGACAAACCCACGCTTGTTGCGGCGGAGCAATCCTCTTTGTCTCGGTCCTCAAACGATCAGATCGTCAATTCTGATCGGCAAGTCGCGGATCCGCTTGCCGGTCGCGTGGTAGACAGCGCTGGCGACGGCAGCGGCGGTGCCGACATTGCCGAGTTCGCCCAGGCCCTTCACACCAGCCGGATTGACCTCATGGTCGATCTCCGGAACCAGTATGACGTCAAGGTCCCTGACATCGGCATTCACCGGGACCAGATAATCCTGCAGGTCGCGGTTCACATAGCGGGCATAGCGGGTATCGATCTCGGTCGCCTCATGCAGGGCCTGGCCAATGCCCCAGATCATGCCTCCCATCAGCTGGCTGCGCGCGGTGCGCGTGTTCATGATGCGGCCGGCCGCGAACGCCCCGACGATGCGCGGCACACGGATTTCGCGCGTGTAGCTGTTGATGTGCACCTCCACGAATTCGGCCCCGAACGCATATTTCACCGAATCCGCGTCGGACTCGCCGCCGTGGAATTCCGACTGGCCGGCATAGAGCTTCTTGAGCGCTTCGGGGGTCGAGCCCTTCGGCGCGAATTCGGCATATTCCTCGATAGCGCCTACCTGCATGGCCTTGAATATATCGGCGGTGCTTGCCGACGCCCCGCCCTTGGTGAGGATCCGTCCCTCGTGGAGGTCCAGTTCCTCATTGTGCGAGCCTGCAAGAGGGCCACTCTCCGCGACCGCTGCCGCGAACAATTTCGTGCGCACCGCATCACACGCCTTGAGCACGGCCGAACAGACGCTGGCGGTGGAAATCGAACCTCCCGATACCGGTGCCGGCGGCAAGGCACTGTCGCCCATCTCGACGGCGACCTTGCCGATATCGACACCGAGGCGTTCCGCCGCCATCTGGCCGGCAACGGTTCGCACACCGGTGCCGATTTCATGCGAGCCGCACTGCACGCGCACGTCTCCTTCGGCCGTCAGGCGCACGCGGGCCGCGCATGGCGCGGCCGCGGTCGGGTAGACTGCCGTCGCGCATCCCATGCCGACGAGCCAGTCTCCGTCACGCATCGAGCCGACTTTCGCATCCCGTCTTGTCCAGCCGAAGGCGTCAGCGGCCTGATCGTAGCATTTCATCAGCGACCGGCTGGAGAACGGCTTGCCGCCGATCGGCTCCTTCTGGGGCTCGTTGATCCGGCGAAATTCGATCGAGTCCATGCCGAGTGCGACGGCCATTTCGTCCATGGCGCTCTCGAGGGCATAGACGTAGGGCGTCTCGGGCGGCGAGCGCATATAACCGGGCGTGTTGCGATCCGCCTGCACCAGCGAGACATGCGTCAGCACCGAGCCATAAGCATACATGCGACCGGTGGCCGAAGTCCCGCCGACGACATAGGAATCGGGTCTCGAGGTCACCTCCCAGCCTTCATGGCCGAAAGCAGTGATGCGGCCGTCCTTGCCGGCGCCGATGCGGATGCGGTGCCGGGTTTCGGCCCGATAGGTCTGGGTGCCGAACGCCTGCATGCGGCTGACCACACAGCGCACCGGCCGGCCAAGCCGCCTGGCGGCCACAGCCACGATGGCCGTTCGCGCCGTCATCGGCCCCTTCGAGCCGAATGCACCGCCTACGTTAGGGCAGACGATGCGCACATTCGCTGGGTCGAGCCTCAATTGCCGCGCCAACTCGACTTTCCAGCCGGTCACGTTCTGAGAGGGCTCGTAAACGGTGAGTTGGTCGCCTTGCCAAACAGCGGTGGTCGAGAACAGCTCTATCGGGTTGTGATGCTGGGTCGGCGTCGAATACCGCGCATCGATCTTCATCGGGGCCGATTCATAGGCGGCATCGAAATCGCCGGCCTTGACGTCCTCCTTGAACAACGGGCTTTTGCCGGCGGCGTCGATGGTCTTTGTCCCCGGCATGTCGAAACTGGCGGTCGGTTTTTCCTCGGCATAGTCCGCGCGGATCCTTTGCGCCGCCTCCTCGGCCGCTTCGAAGGTCTCGGCGACCACCAGCGCAATGATCTGACCGTCATGGAAGATCGCCTTGTCATGCAGCGGCCCGATAGAACTCGCGCCGGTATTTCCGAATTTCGGCGTCTCGACCTTGTCGAGGTCGCCATAGGTGACGATGTCGAGCACGCCGGGCACCGAGCGCGCGTCATCCAGGTAAAGCCTGGCGACCTTGCCCTTGGCGATGCTGCTCGTCGCGAGCACGGCGTGCGCAATGTTGGCGGCCGGGAGATCCGCCGCGTATTCGGCCTGGCCGGTCACTTTCAGCCGCGCATCGATACGCGGCAGCGGCTGTCCCATGTTTTCCTTCGGCTGTGGAGCGGCGACGTTCATGATCACACCTTCATGTCACGGGTTTCGAGCAGCCCCCTGATCAAGGTTCGCTTGCCGAGTTCTATCTTGAATGCGTTGTGCCGACGCGGCTGGGCCTCGGCGAACGCGGCTTCGGCGGCCTCGGCCGCCGCTGCCTCGTCGAGCACCTTGCCGCGCAGGATCTCCTCCGCCGCTCTTGCCCGCCAGGGTACGGTCGCCACGCCGCCAAGCGCGATGCGCGCCTCGTTCACGGTCTCGCCGTCGAGGTCGAGGGCGACCGCGGCCGATGCAAGGGCAAACGCATAGGATTGCCGATCGCGGATCTTGAGATAGCGCGAACGCCTGGTCCATGCGCCGGCGGGCACCTCTATGGCGGTGACGATCTCGTCGGGTGCCAGGTCGGTCTCGATGTGAGGGCTGTCCTCGGGCAGGCGATGCAGGCTGGCAAACGGAATCTTTCGCCGCCCGTTGTGGCCTTGGACATGAACCGTGGCGTCAAGCGCGATCAGGGCCTGGGCAAAGTCACCGTGATAGGTCGCGATGCAGTTCTCACTGGTCCCCAGCACGGCATGCTGGCGGTTGAACCCCTCCATCGCGGCGCAGCCCGAGCCTGGCTCGCGCTTGTTGCACGGCCATGAGGTTTCGCGGAAATATTCGCAGCGGGTCCGCTGCAGGATGTTGCCGGCAAGGCTTGCCATGTTGCGCAGCTGGCCGCTTGCCGCCAGTTGCAGGCTCTCCGCGATCACCGGATACCGACGCTTGATCTCGGCATTCTCGGCCGCGTCGCCCATCCGCACAAGAGCGCCAAGGCGCAGACCCTCACCACCGGTCTCGATCCGCCGCAATGCCGGTTCGGAGAGACCGTTCAAATCGAGCAAGCGTTCCGGCCGGGCGACGCCGAGTTTCATATAGTCGGCGAGATTGGTGCCACCGGCAATGAACTGCGCGGGGGCTTGCGTCGGCGGATGCCTGGTGGCCGAGCGCGAGGCGACGGCGACCGCCGCGGAGAGGCTGGCGGGCCTCTCATAGACGAAAGGATGCATCTCAGGCCCTCCTGATCTGGTCGCGGGCCTGGACGATTGCCGCGACGATGTTCGGGTATGCCGCGCATCGGCAAAGGTTGCCGCTCATATATTCGCGAATGTCGTCCTCTGAACCGGCATGTCCTTCGTGGACGCAGCCGATCGCGGACATGATCTGGCCGGGCGTGCAATAGCCGCACTGGAACGCATCGTGATCGATGAAGGCCTGCTGCATCGGATGCAGGCCGCCATCCGTCGACGCCAACCCTTCGACGGTGGTTACCGCCTTGCCCTCGTTCATCACCGCGAAGCTGAGGCAGGAGAGCACGCGATGGCCATCGACCAGCACCGTACAGGCACCGCATTGGCCATGATCGCAACCTTTCTTCGTGCCCGTCAGGCCGACATGGTCGCGCAAGGCGTCGAGCAGGCTGGTTCGGCTGTCGAGCGCCAGATTGTATGGCTGCTTGTTGATGGTCAGTGTTGTCATGACAGGCTCGGTTGGCTTGGCGGCAGCAGCCGGAGGCTCCTCGGACCTGGCTGTCGAGGCCAGAAGCGGAGTCACCGCAGCCGCGGAGACGGTCGCGGTCATAAAGCTTCGTCTGCTGAGACTGGAGGAGTTTGGGGGAACATGCTCGGACATCGCTGGCTCCGTCGCTCGCTATGTCGCGACCAAACCCCTCATCGGGGCCATTGTTCCGGGCCATCCGCGATAAAACGCACAAGGAAGACGGCTCGCAAGGCAAGCCGCCTGATTTGGATGCAAGGATATGACGGGTCCGTTCGAGACCGTGCCCGTCCTACCCTGGCGAATTTGCAGGCGCGCGGCCGATCCCCTAACAAGGCGCGCGGGCCCTCACTGCTGGCGGGCAATTCCGAGAATATCAAGCGCCTGCGCGGCAGAAGCAATCGGGCGCCCCGTGCGGCCAGCGGCTTCGACGATTGCCGCGACCCGTTCGGCATTGTCGCGGGCGAGGCTGCCATCGGCGTGCCAGAGAGAGTTCTCGAAGCCGACCCGCACGTGCCCTCCCGCCGCGATCGCCGCCGTCAGCGCCAAGGTCTCGCCCCGTCCGAAGGCGCAGACCGACCATACGGCGCCTTCAAGACCATGCGCATCGAGCCCTTCAAGGAAGACATCGAGGTCTTCGGGCCGGCTTTCCTGATCGGCGGCATAGCGTCCAAGGACGAACAGCAGCCGGGGGCTTGTGGGCTCCGCCAGAATGCCTCGCCGCCGCAGATCGATGAAACGGTCGAGATCGGCCCGATCATAGAGAATGTGCTGGACCGCGATGCCTTCCCGACCGGCCCACGCGAAGAAGCGGGCCGGCTCCGCCTCGCCATCGCTGATTATCTCACGCAAGCCGATCGAGACGGAAACCGGATGAAGCGCCCGAACAAGATCCATCTGTTCGCGTGGCGAATAGAGCCCGATCGCTTCGGTCGTGATCTGGATCGCCATGACGCCCTGCGTCCGCTCCCGGATCGCCGCGATGGCATCCCGGTAAAGCGCGGCGTCAAGCGTGTGCCGGCCTGAAGCATCGCGGACATGCACATGGATGGCGGCGGCGCCGGCAGCGAGACACTGCCTCGCCGTTTCGGCAAGTTCGTCGGCGGTCATCGGCAGAGCCGGATGATCGGCCTTCGTTCTGCGCGCCCCGTTCGGCGCAACCATGATCAGCAACGGCTTCAATTTCATCTCCGGGCCCAATTGGCTCTCCCGCAACGTGGTTTTCCATGCTTCATTTCACCGACTCGCACAGGTAGGACAGCATGAACGCCACCGCCCAAGGGATTTCCGCCTTCGCCACCGCCGCCGAACTCAGCCGCGCGCTCGCCGATGGCAACACATCCTCGACCGAGATCGTCCGGCGCGCGCTGGATCGTGTCGACGTTCATGACAATTCGCTGCATGCGTTCGTCCGGCTGTTTCCTGGGGCTGCGCTCCAGGCCGCCGGCGAAGCCGACGAGCGTCGCAGTCGCGGCGTCTCGAAAGGGCCGCTGGACGGTATCCCTTTCGCGGCCAAGGACCTGCTTGACGTCGAAGGCTATCCGACCCTGGCAGGCTCGAAAGCGCTTGCGGGCGAACTCGCAACCGCCACGGCAACGGCAATCGAACGCCTTGTCGCGGCCGGGATGATCCTGCTGGGCAAGGTGCACACCGTGGAATTTGCTTTTGGCAGTTGGGGGACCAACCCGATCGCCGGCACGCCCCTGAACCCGCGTGACAGCGCCATCCCGCGCGCGCCGGGCGGATCGTCGAGCGGTTCGGGCGTGGCCGTCGCCGCCGGACTGGTGCCGGTCGCGCTCGGCACCGACACTACGGGCTCCATCCGCAATCCGTCCGCCATGTGCGGAATCGTGGGCCTGAAGACGTCCTTCGGCCTTATCGGGCGCGGCGGCTTGCTGCCGCTTGCCATGTCCTTCGACAGCATCGGTCCCATGACCCGGTCGGTGGAGGATGCAGCCCTTCTGCTGGCCGCGCTCGAGGGTCCCGATCCCGGCGATCCGGCCACCTTTGGCGTGGCGCCGACCTCGCCGCTCGACGGGCTCGAGCGGAGCATATCGGGCCTTCGCCTGCGCATCCCCTCGGCCGTGGACCTTGCCGGCGTAGACCCCGGCATCCTGGACCGCTTCGACTCCACCGTCGCTGAACTGGAGGCGCTCGGTGCCAATGTCGATCGGATGCCGATGCCGCAATCTTACGACACCTACAAGGCCCTGGCCGGCGACATCATGGCCGTCGAAGCCTGGCATCATCTCGGCCGTTACGTGGAACCCGCGGACAGCGGCGTCGGCACGGCGATCCGCATGCGGGTTCTCAAGGGCAGGGAAATCGGCCTCGCCGCTTATCACGAGTTGATTGCAAGGCGCCGAGCCGCGCAGATCGAGTTTCATCGCGATCTCGAAGGCGCCGATGCGTTCCTGACGCCAACGGCGCCGATTACCGCGCCGCCATTGGCCGACATCGATGAGACAACGACGCCGCTTGGGACGTTTACCCGCATGGTGAACCTCCTCGACATGGCAGCGCTCAGCGTCCCCATCGGTCTCGTCAATGGTCTGCCCGCAGGATTGCAGATCGCGGTTCGCCGCTTCCAGGATCCGCTGGCGCTGAGGATCGGGCGGGCGCTAGAGATTCGGCGCGACGGCCTGTTCGAACAGCCGCCGGGCTACGCCACGCCGTAAGCTGCCCGTTCATTCACCGCTCGCATACAGCCAACGTGCGACAAGAGCGTCGGTGTCGGCACCGAAATCCGCGCGCGCGCCTTCGGAAAAAACCGTGCCGTTCTTGACCACATAGACGTAGTCGGTGATGGCAAGCGCGGCGCGAATATCCTGGTCGACCAGCAGCACGGCCTTGCCGAGTTCGCGGGCAAGATCGCGGACGATGTCGTAGATCGTCTCGCTGGTCTGCGGATCGACGCCGGCGGTCGGTTCGTCGATCAGGTAGACCGACGGATCGGCCATCAGGCTGCGTGCGATCTCGACCTGTCGCTGCTGGCCTCCCGAGAGCTGGCCGGCAGGCTGCGTGCGTTTCTCCCGAACGACGGGAAACCGCTCATAGACATGTTCCAGTTTCTCGGTCAGCACCGTCTTCTTCGGCCTGGCATGCCAGAGACCGAGTTTCAGGTTCGATTCGACCGAGAGATGAGGAAAGAGGCTCGGCCGCTGCGGCAGGTAGGCCAGGCCAAGGCCCAGCATCCGGAAGGGCGGGTTTCCGGTGATGTCCACGTCTCGCAGAAGCACCCGGCCGGCACTCGGTTTCAGAAAGCCGAACAACGCCTTGAGAAGCGTCGACTTGCCCGTGCCGTTCGGGCCGACCACACAGGAAATGCTGCCAGACCAGGCTCTGACCGAAACGTCGCGCAATATGTCGATGTCGCGCGTATAGCCGGCGACAAGGTTCTCGCAGGCGATCAGCGGCGGGTTCGATGGCAGGGAAGCGGTTTCCATCATCGTGCTTCCCGATGCGTTGCGCGGGATCCCGTATAGGCGTGCACGACCTCAGGATTGCGCAGCACCTCGGCGACCGCGCCGTCGGCGATCTTGCGCCCTCGCGCCATCACCATGACGCGCGTTACGACCGACTGGATGGCCTCGAGGTTGTGATCGACGACGACGATGGTGTGACCGTCGCGATTGAGGCTCCTTATGTGCTCGATGATCTCCTCCAGCAGGCGCGGGTGGACGCCGGCGAAGGGCTCGTCCAGAAGCAGCAATCTCGGTTTGAGCATCAGCGCCCGGCCGAGTTCCAGCAGCTTCTGCTGGCCGCCGGAAAGCGCTCTTGCATAACTGTCGGCGAGATGGTCGAGCCTCAGGAAAGCAAGAACCCCACGGGCGCGCTTCTCTGCCGCGGCGCGCCGTTCAGCCGGGTCGGAAAGTGCCGGCACGATGAGGTTTTCCAGCACGGTCATGCGGCGGAACAGGCGGGGAACCTGAAAAGTACGGGCAACACCGCGGCGCGCGAAAAGATTAGCCGGCGAGCGCGCCATGTCGATGCCCTCGACGAGGATGGCACCGCCGTCGGGTTTGAGCGCGCCCGTCACCATGTTGATGGTGGTCGTCTTTCCCGAGCCGTTGGGACCGATCAACCCGACAATTTCGCCGCGGGCCAGGGCAAAGGATAAGCCTTCGACGGCATGGATGCCGCCGAAATGCTTGGCAAGACCACTGACCGAGAAAAAAGCGGTGTCCTTCTCAACCGGCATGGGGTTCCTCGGTGGTAGCAGTTGGAACAGGCGCTTGTTCCCGTGGCCGCGCGCGGAAGCGCGCCCAGTTTTCGACCATCGGATACAGGCCGTTCTGCGCGAAGCGTTGCACCAGGATAAGCGCCAGACCCATCAGCACGAAACGCCATTCGCCGTAGGACCGCAGCGTCTCGGAAAGCAGGAAGACGACGACTGCGCCGACCACGGCGCCGGGCAAGCTTTCGATGCCGCCGATCACCGCCATCGCGATAACCAGACCCATCTCCGGCAGGATAGCCATGTTGGGCGTCAGGATGCCGATGAAATGGCCGTAATAAATGCCGGCTATCGCCGCGATCACGCTGGTTACCACGAAGACGAGGATCTTGTAGCGCGTGGTATCCACCCCGCTGGCGCGCGCGGCGCCCTCGTCTTCCCGGATGGCACGTAGAAAAAGACCGACGCGGGTCGCCAACAAGGCATTCATTCCCAATACCGCCAGGACGACGAGCGCAAGGCCGAGATAGTAATAAGGCAGGTCCGATCGACCGGAAAAGAGGCCGGGCACCGGCAAGCCCAGCATGCCGCGTGTGATGTCCTCCTCCGCGACCAGAACGAGGCGGAAGATTTCCGAAATGGCGAGCGTGAAGAGGGCCAGATAAGGCCCGGAAAGCCTCAGGACCAGCGCGCCGATCAAGGCGCCGGCCACGACGGCAAGAGCGATGGCGGAAAGAATGGCAAGCGGCAGGGGCATGCCGATCTGGCCAACGAACAAGGCCGAGGCGTATCCGCCCAGCGCGGCAAAAGCCACATGGGCGAAGGAGAACTGACCGGCGAAACCGGCAAGCAGCGCCCAACTCGCGGCAAGCAGTGCATAGTACCAGGCGATGGCGCCGACGTGGGTCCAGTATGGTCCGACGCCGAGCGGCACCAGCAACGCCACCACGAGCAGAATCGCCTGGGCTGATTGCGAGAATGTTGGACGGACCATTGCCGTGCCCCTATTCCAGCCGCAGATGCGAGCGGCCGAACAGGCCGGTCGGCCTGAAGAGCAATGCAATGACGAGCAGCAGCGCTCCGAACGCCTGCGTATAGGCAAGCGCGCGATTGGGGTCCGGCAGATAGCCGACACCCAGCCCTTGCACCAGGCCGAGCAGGATGCCGCCGGTAATGCTTCCGCCGACGGAACCCATGCCGCCGAGCACGATGATGATGAAGGCCTGCACGGCCGGCAACTCACCCATCGACGGCGACAGGGCGAAGATCGGCGC
This sequence comes from Mesorhizobium sp. B2-6-1, assembly GCF_006440475.1. Lineage (NCBI taxonomy): Bacteria > Pseudomonadati > Pseudomonadota > Alphaproteobacteria > Hyphomicrobiales > Phyllobacteriaceae > Mesorhizobium > Mesorhizobium sp. B2-6-1. Next base: position 29,261 of record NZ_VFUH01000010.1, on the reverse strand, counting down.
GATCAACGCCCCTGCCCCGCCGGCAAGCGCCGAGCCGATGCCGAAGGCGATGGTGTACATGCGGCGTGGATCGATACCGATGACCGCGGCGGACTCGCGGCTCTGGCTCACCGCATCGAGTGCCTGACCAAGCGAGGTGCGCTTCAGGAAAAGCGTCAGACCGACAAGCAGGACGACGGCAGCGACCGCAGCGATCAGCCGGTCGTAAGGCAGGATCAACGGACCGAGGATCAGCGCTCCCGTCATGAAGGACGGCGGCGCCTTGGCGAAGGGGCCGAAGACGACAAGGCCGAGATTGGTGATCAGAATGGTGAGGCCGAAGGTGACGATAATGGCGTATTCGTCCTTGCGCTCGACCTTGTCGGTATACATCGGCGCTATGACGAGCCTCTCGAAGAGCACGCCGAAGATGAACAGGGCCACCATCGCGCCGGCGACACCGACAAGCGGCGGCGCATGGAACCAGGCGATGATGTAGTAGGACGCATAGCCGCCCAGCATATAGAGCGATCCATGGCCGAAATTGACGACCTTCAACACCGAGAAGACCAAAGTGAGCCCCGCCGCCGTCAGCGCGAAAATGAGGCCGATGACCAGGCCGTTGACGGCCAGGAGGAGGAAATAGCTCATGGGTTCACATCACCTCGTTGTCGGCGCCTGTCCAGTGAAGCGGCCGCCGGCGGCCATGGAGCCGCCGGCGTGCCGTTCATTTGCCGGGCATGACCTTGTCGGTGGTGGCCCACTTCTTCGGATAGACGATCGCAGCATCCTCCGGCGCCTGGTTCACGGCCGTGTATTGGATGATCGTGAACGGCACGTCGACGAACTGATGGAAAGCCCAGTCGGGAGATTTGGTGGTCGGGAAGGTGTAGGTGGCGTTCACCCCTTCATATTTGATCTCTTCCAGTGCCTTCACGATCGCCGCGCGGTCAGCCGAGCCTGCCTTCTTGATCGCTTCGACGACGACACCGAACGTGTCATAGGCCTCCATGGCCACGCCGGTCGGTGCCCTATTGTAGCGTTCGGTGAACGCCTTCACGAATGCTTTGGCCTTGTCGTTCCATTGCGACTTGGGCTGCGCGACGTTGACGATGAGAAGATTGTTGGCGCATTCGCCGTCGACTTCCCACACTTCCTTCTGCAGCAGACCCGAGGAGCCGATGAGGGCCGTTTCGGCAGTCGGTGCGAGGCCGAGCTGGCAGGCCTGCTTGACCAGCTGATACTGTGCCTGTCCGGCGATCACCATCTGGATCGCATCAGGCTTCGGGCTCTGGTTCATCAGGCGCAGCAGCGCGGGCGTGAAATCCTGCTGGTTCAGATCGATCGTTGCCAGCGTATAGGGGACGTTCTTGGCCTTCAGCTCATCGGCGATGACCTTGGCCCCGCCCTGGCCGAAGTCCGTGTTTTCGGCGATGATGGCGATGTTCTTGAAACCTTGCTCGACCGTCCAGTCGGCTGCCTTAACGTAAACGAGCGAGTTGGCCGGAGCGAGACGATAGACTTCCGGATACTGCTTGGCCGTGATGGCATCCGCCCATACGTCTGTACCGACCCAGGCGACGCCGTATTTGTGCGCCTCCTCGATTTCGGCGAGGGCGACCGAGGAATGGAATTCGCCGAAGATTGCGGCGACGTTGTCCTTGGTGATGAGCCGAACCGCCGCCGCGCTGCCGTCGGCCGGCTGCCCTTTGGTGTCCTCGTAGCTCACCTTCAGCTGACGGCCGAGCACGCCGCCGGCCTTGTTGACCTCGTCAACTCCGAGCTGCACCGCCCATTGCATTTCCTGGCCGCCGGAATAGTTGCCGGGCGGCGACAGCGGCCCCACCCAGCCTAGCGCGATTGGATCCTCGGCCAGAGCCGGTGCGGCTGCGAACGGCAAGGAAGCCAGCGCGAGTGCCGCCAGCGCTCCCAAATGACTGGATATGGTCTGTTTCATGCGAATTTCCCCTGTTCTTGTTTTCTGATTGAATGAAACACTACGCTCATTTCTGGCAGATTGAAATATTCATTGCAGCTCGTCAACGGCCGGCGTAAATTCGCGCCATGTTGGAACCCGCCTTCCGCTCGCGCCTGCTCGAGAGTTTCGAGACGATGCCGCGCCAGCTTCGCGCGGCGGCGCAATGGGTGCTCGACAATCCGCGTGACGTTGCCCTCCTGTCGATGCGCGTCCAGGCGCAGCGCGCCGGGGTGACCCCGGCATCGATGACGCGGCTTGCCCAGCGCATGGGCTTCGACGGCTACGATAGCCTGCGCGACCTCTACGCCGAGCAACTTCGCCGCGGCGAGAAGGAGTTCTTGGGCAAGGCCGAAGCATTGATGGCGCGGCGGAAGCGCGGAGGAGACGGCGCGCTGGCCTTCGAGCTGGCCGAAACGCTCGAGCGCCATATGGCGAAGCTTTGCGATCCGGCGACGCTGGAGGCGGTGACCCGGGCAGCCTCGGTGCTGGCAGGCGCCAAGCGCATCTATGCGCTGGGCTATCGGTCGAGCTACCCCGTCGCCTGCCATTTCGCCTACGTCTATGGCCTCGCCGGCGGCGCGGTGCGTCTGCTTGACGGCGTCGGCGGAACCGGACCTGATCCTTTGTGGGAAGCGGGAGCGGGCGACGTGCTTTTGGCGATCAGCGTCAAGCCCTATACGCGCGCCGCCGTCGAACTCGTCGATTATGCACGCAGCCGCGCGCTCGAAATCGTGGCGATTACCGACAGCGTGGTCTCGCCGCTCGTCAACCGGGCGGGCGCCGTCATCATCGTGCCAACCGAGAGCCCGTCCTTTTTCCACACCATGGCGCCGGCCTTTGCCATCGCCGAAACGCTGGCCGCGATCCTGGCGGCCGCCGCCGGCGATCGCGCGCTGGCCGCCATGCGCGACGTCGAACGTCAGTTCGACACCCTTTCCACCCATATCTACGAAACCAGGCAACGGTCATGACGCATATCCTCCATCGCCAGATCCACCACGACTATCCCGTTGCCGTCGGCGGCGATGGCGTCACCGTCATCGACAGCAAGGGACGCCGCTATATCGACGCCTCCGGCGGTGCGGCCGTCTCATGTCTTGGCCATCAGCATCCGGCTGTTCTTGCCGCGATGCATGCCGAACTCGACCGGCTCGCCTATGCGCATAGCAGCTTCTTCACCACCCGGCCGGCGGAGGAACTGGCGGACGAACTTGCCGCTCACGCGCCGGGCGATCTTCATCACGTCTATTTCGTCTCCGGCGGATCGGAAGGCATCGAGACCGCCCTGAAGATGGCGCGGCAATATTTCGTCGAGCGCGGCGAGCCGCAGCGCCGCCGCTTCGTGGCCCGTCAGCAGAGCTATCATGGCAATACGCTGGGCGCGCTTTCGGTGGGAGGCAACGCCTGGCGCAAGGCGCCGTTCGAGCCCATGCTGATCGAAAACCATCATATCGAACCATGCTATGCCTATCGGCATCAGCGGCCGGATGAAGGCAGCGAGGCCTACGGGCTGCGCGCCGCCGATGCGCTTGAGACGAAGCTGCAGGAACTCGGGCCGGAAACGGTCATTGCTTTTGTCGCAGAGACAGTGGTTGGAGCGACTCTCGGCGCCGTGCCACCCGCACCCGGTTATTTCAGGCGCATCCGCGAGATTTGCGATCTCCACGGCGTGCTGCTCATCCTCGACGAAGTCATGTGCGGCATGGGTCGTACCGGAACACTGCATGCCTGCGACCAGGAAGGCGTCGCACCCGACATCATGGTGATCGCCAAAGGGCTCGGCGGCGGCTATGCCCCGCTCGGGGCGGTGCTGGCATCCGACCGGATATTCGATGCTTTTTCGCAAGGCAGCGACTTCCAGCACGGTCACACCTATATCGGTCATCCGCTCGCCTGTGCGGCCGGCCTCGCCGTGCAGCGGGTCATCGAGCGTGATGGTCTGCTTGCCAATGTCGCGGCGCGAGGCGCCACGCTCGAACGACGGCTGCGTGAGCGCTTCGGCAACCATCACCATGTCGGGGACATTCGCGGGCGCGGCCTTTTCCAGGGCATCGAACTTGTCGCGGATCGCTCGGCCAAGGCCCCGTTCGATCCGCGCCTGAAGGTCCATGCCCGGATAAAATCGGAAGCGATGCAGCGGGGTTTGATGGTTTATCCGATGGGCGGCACCGTCGATGGGCGGGCCGGCGATCACGTCCTGCTTGCACCGCCATTCATCGTCGACGACGGCACGGTCGATATTATCGTCGACCGTTTGGGCGACGCCGTCGATGCCGCGATCGGCAGCATTGCGATCTAGCGCATGAGACGCTCACCGACCGGACTCTGGTCCAATCGGCATCAGCCCCGACCTGGCCTCACAGTGCCGCGCCAGACCATCGGCGCGTGGCAGGTCAGGCGACTGCCGGCGCCTGCTTCCTCGCGCGAACCGGCGGCCAGTCGCACGGCGTGCGTGGCGATCTCCTCAATCGGCGGCGCAAAGGTCGTCAGCCGGTAGGAAGCCCAGTCAGCCTGCTCGATGTCGTCGAAGCCGGCGACGCAGAGATCGCGCGGGACGTCGACGCCGAACTCGTGGCGCGCCGCGTCCAGAAAACCGCAGGCGATCAGGTCGGTCACGCAGAATGCCGCATCCGGTCGCTGCCGGCCCGAAAGCAGGCGCCTTGCGCCTTCTGCCCCGGTCGCATAACCCGTGCGGCCCTCGCGCCACTGGATCACCTCCAGTCCTTCCTTGCGCGCTGCGGCAAGAAAGGCCGTCTCGCGCGCCACCAGACTGGGCGTGCCGGCTGCCGACGTCACCAGGGCAGGCCTGGTGCAACCGGCACGAAGAAAGGCGTGAAGTGCCGCCTCGGCGGCGGCGGCGTTGTCCACGCCGATGTTATGCGGTCCGTCGAACCGGTCGTCGCGATTGATCAGGATCAGGCGCTGCCCGTTCTCGAGGCAGGTTCGGATCAGCTCCTGCGGCGGCGTGCCGGACAGCACGATCGTCGCATCGGCACGGTAGTTCAGCGTGTTGCGCAGCGCCTGGTCGACATGGTGGCTGGGGCCCGACGTGTTGAATACCATGGCCACTTTGCCGGCATCCCTCAAATGCTGTGTCAGCGCCCGCAGGATACGAGCCTGATAGGGCGTGTCGCCATCGGCGACGACAAGGCAGACGATGCCCGTCGATGCCCGCATCAGGCCGCGCGCCAGGTGGTTGACGTGATAGCCGAGCTGCTCGGCCGCCAGCAGCACCCGCTCGCGGGTTTCTTCCGAAACGCTGGCGCCGGGCGTGAACGTGCGTGATACCGCCGAGCGCGAAACGCCGGCAAGCTCCGCGACCTGCTGGGCACTGGAAAAGCCAATACGGCCTCTTGGCGTCGTCATGCACACTCTCGCTGCGTTTCTCGATTCTTTGCACGCACGTGCAGCATAGCGCAAGCCAGTCACAGGTGTAACCGCTGCCCTTGACACACATGCGTAAATGAAACAGCTTTGCACAGCCGTGCATGAAGCCGGCGCCGGAGGCTACCTTGCCCATTTCTTCGCGGACCGCATCGGAACTGCCATTGTCTGGACGGACAGCATGAACAGCGTGGCGGTGCAGCCTAACGCGAGCCGGATGTCCGAAGCCGAACTCGACAGGCGTGCCGATGTTTGCCGGCAACTGCTCTTGTCGTCGGGAAACATGGCGATGCAGGGCTACAGCCAAATCGACGGCGCGCAGCCTGTGGAGATGAAGGGGCCGCAGGATTTCCTGACCGAGACCGACGGCAAGGTCGAGCATCACATCCGCACGACGTTGGCCGCGGCCTTTCCCGAGGACGGGTTTTTGGGCGAGGAAACCGGTGGCAGCGGCGGCTCTGATCGCATGTGGGTCGTCGACCCGATCGACGGTACGGCGAATTTCATGCGCGGCATTCCGCATTTCTGCGTTTCGATCGCCTTCGTCCAGGACGGCCGCAGCGAGATCGGCGGCATCGCCAATCCGGCCATCGGGGAGGTCTATTTTGCCCGCCGCGGGCACGGTGCGACGCGCAACGGCGCGGCGATCCATGTTTCGCGCACCCAGGCCTTCGACCGCGCCTCCGTGGAGTTCGGCTGGTCGCCGCGGATTCCCAACCGCGACTATCTGGACAAGGTGGCCCTGGTCTGGTCGCTGGGCGCCAATGTGCGCCGCTCCGGTTCGGGGGCGCTCGGCCTTGCCTATGTGGCCGACGGCCGCTCGGATGCCTATGCCGAGCTTCATATCAATGCATGGGACTGCCTGGCCGGATTGCTGCTGGTCGAGGAAGCCGGCGGGCGCGTCAACCGCTTTCTCGACGGCGACGGCATGGCGAAGGGCAATCCGGTGCTTGCTGCGGCGCCGGGTGTGGCGGCGAGATTGTCCCAGGTGATCGGAGTGCCGCTCGACGACGAATAACCAATTCCAGAGAGCATGAAAGGGAGGAATTATCGATGAAAGGTCCATTTGATCGCAGACAAGGCAGGACGTGGCTTGGCCTTGCGGTGCTGGCCATTTTCGGTCTGGCCGGCGGCGCCCATGCGGCGGATCGCAACCTCGTGATGTATTGCGGCGTCGACGAAGCCTGGTGCCGGGCCATGGCCACGACCTACCAGAAGGAAACCGGCGTCAGCGTCGACATGACCCGCATGAGCGCCGGCGAGATCTATGCGCGCCTGCGGGCCGAGAAGGACAATCCGCAAGCCGACATCTGGTGGGGCGGCACCGGCGACCCGCATCTTCAGGCGGCGGAAGAAGGTCTCACCCAGGAATACAAGTCGCCGCAGCTGGCGAACCTGCGCGACTGGGCTTTGAGGCAGGCTGAACGCGCCAAGAACCGCACCGTCGGCATCTATCTCGGCGCGCTTGGCTACGGCTACAACGAGGAAGACCTGAAACAGCGCGGCCTGACGGCGCCGGCCTGCTGGGCGGATCTGGTCAAGCCCGATTTCCAGGGCGAGATCGAGATGGCCGACCCCAATTCCTCGGGTACCGCCTGGACGATGCTGGCGACAATCGTGCAACTGATGGGCGAGGACAAGGCTTTCGACTATCTCAAGCAGCTCAACAAGAACATCGCCGAATACACCAAGGCGGGCGCCGCACCCGCGCTCGCCGTGGGCAAGGGCGAGACGCTGGTCGGCATTTCCTTCCAGCACGACGTCATCAACGCCGCCAAGCAGAACCCGGCCGTCAAGGTGGTCTCGCCCTGTGAAGGCACCGGTTTCGAGATCGGGTCGATGAGCATTGTTGCCGGGGCCAAGCACATCGACGAGGCGCGGAAATTCTACGACTGGGCGCTGACGCCAGACGCGCAGAAACTGGCGGCTCCGAACGGCAGCTACCAGATCCCGTCGAACACCGGCACCCCGGTGCCGCCCGAGGCGCCGGACCTCAGCAAGATCAAGCTGATCGACTACGACTTCGCCAAATATGGATCATCAGCGGAGCGCAAGCGGCTGTTGAAGAAGTTCACCGATGAGATCCGCAACGGCGGCTGATCTGGTCCGTACGGCCGATCCGCCGGCTGCCTGCGGGGCAGCCGGCGCAACCCCGACCATACCGAAGGAAGATGTCGAATGGCACGGGCTTCGCCCTATCCCATGGCCAATGACCTCCCGGGGCGCAGTGCCGCCGGATGGCTGGCGCTGGCATGGGCGAGCTTCATTGTGCTGCCATGGTACAAAGTCGAAGGCGGCTTGCTTTCCTTTGACTGGCTGGCGCGTCCGGCGGAGGCGGCACCAGCCATCCTGCTGTCGCTGAACGGTCAGCTGTGGCTGCTTCCCTTGATCCTGCCACTTCTCCTGGCAAGCTGGCTCGTCGCGCGCCGGAACCTCCCCGGCCTGGCGGTGGCGGGCGCAGCCGGCCTCGCCTGGCTGGTGATCGAGGGTTTTTCCATCATCCATTCGGGTTGGGGATTTGCCTGGCTCGGGCATCTCGCCAGTACGCCGGGACCGGTGCAGCCGGGGCTCGGCTGGGGTGCCGTGCTGTACGCGCTGGCGATGCTGATGTTCATCGCCGAGGCGCTGGCCGCGCGTGGCTGGTGCAAAGGCGATCGTTTTGTCGTCGGCTCGCTGCTGATCGTGATCGCTTCGCTGATCCTGTTCGTGGCCTATCCGCTGTTGTCGATCCTCGCTTCCGCCATCGAGGACAATGACGGCAATATCGTGCCGGCTCTGTTTGCCGAAAAGCTGTTCAGTGCCAACATCTGGAGCCTGCGCTGCCTCTACGACGACGGTTCCTGCGGCGTGGCGTGGAATACGGTGGCGATCGCGGTGCTGGTGGGTTTCTTCTGCACGGCGCTAGGCCTGGCGCTGGCGCTGATTGCGTTGCGCACCAGGCTGCCTGCCAAATGGCTGCTGCGCGGCCTCTCCATCCTGCCGATCATCACGCCCCCTTTCGTCATCGGCCTGGCGCTGATCCTGTTGTTCGGCCGGGCCGGCATCGTCACCAATCTTTTGTCCGAACATCTCGGTATTCCGCGCAGCCGCTGGATCTACGGCATGGCCGGCATCACCATCGCGCAAGTGCTGGCCTTCACGCCGATCGCTTTCCTGGTCCTGGCCGGCGTGCTGCAGGGCGTCAGCCCGAGCATGGAGGAGGCCTCGCAGACCTTGCGCGCCAGCCGTTGGCGCACTTTCAGCACAATCACCTGGCCGCTGATCCGCCCGGGGCTGGCCAGCGCCTTCCTGATCTCGTTCATCGAGAGCATGGCCGACTTTGCCAACCCGCTGGTGCTGGGCGGCAACTTCAACGTGCTGTCGACGGACATCTTCTTTGCGGTGGTGGGCGCTGCGCATGATCAAGGCCGTGCGGCGGTGCTGGCGATCGTGCTTCTGGGATTCACGCTCGCCGCTTTCGTCATCCAGCGCCGCTGGATCGGCAGCCGCAGCTACGTCACCGTCGCGGGCAAGGGCGATGGCGGTGTGCCGGCCACGCTGCCCAAGGGCTTGCGCATCGGCTGCTACGCCGCCGTCGTTCCCTGGTTGCTTCTGACCGTCGTGGTCTATGGCATCATCCTGGGCGGCGGCTTCGTGCAATCGATCGGCCGCGACAACACGCCGACGCTCGAATATTTCCTCACCGCTTTCTCCGTCGAGAAAGGCGTCAATGGCTGGTTCCTGAGCGGGTCGGCCTGGCCGTCGCTGCTGATGACCATCGGCCTTGCGCTGGTGGCGATGCCGTTCACCGCCGCGCTCGGCATCCTGACCGCCTATCTGCTCGACCGGCAGCATTTCGCCGGGCGCACGATGTTCGAATTCCTCGCCATGATGAGCTTTGCCATTCCCGGCACGGTCGTCGGCGTCAGCTATATCCTCGCCTTCAACGTGCCGCCGGTGCAACTGACCGGCACCGGACTGATCATCGTCATCTCGTTCATCTTCCGCAACATGCCGGTTGCGATCCGTGCGGGCCTCGCCAATCTTGGGCAGATCGACAAGAGCCTGGACGAGGCATCGCTGACACTGGGGGCGCGTTCCTTCGCCACCTTGCGGCGGGTGATCCTGCCGATCCTGAAGCCGGCTATCGTGACCGCGATGATCTACAGTTTCGTGCGTGCGGTCACAGCGGTCAGCGCCGTCATCTTCCTGGCGACCGGCCGCTTCAATCTCGCCACCGTCTATATTGTCGGGCGAGCCGATGTCGGCGAATACGGCATCGCCATCGTCTATTCGGCGGTGCTGATCGTCGTCATGATGATCATTCTGATCGGCATCCAGCTGCTGGTCGGGGAACGCCGGCTTGGCCGGCGCCGGGCCGAGGCGCAAGCCGTCGTGGCACCAATCTGATCGGGAGAAGCGTATGGATCAAACGGCGAAGAACGCTGCCCCCGGCGTGGTGGACAGACCGGCAGTGCGTTTCGAGGGCGTCACCAAGAAATACGGCGCCGTCACTGCCGTCGACAATGTCAGCTTCGACATCGCACCGGCCAGCCTGGTGACGCTGCTCGGACCTTCCGGCTGCGGCAAGACGACGACGCTTAGACTGATTGCCGGGCTGGAGCACGCAAGCCACGGGCGCGTCGTCATCGACGGCAAGGACGTCACCTTGCTGTCAGCCGCCGAACGGGACGTCAGCATGGTCTTCCAGTCCTACGCGCTGTTCCCGCACATGAACGTCATAGAAAATGTCAGCTACGGCCTGCGGGCGACCGGGCTCGGCAAGGTTGAGGCCGCGGGGCGCGCCGCCGAGAAGCTGGCACAGGTCGGCCTGTCCGGCTACGAGAAGCGCCAGCCGAGCGAACTTTCGGGCGGCCAGCAGCAGCGCGTGGCCGTGGCGCGCGCCATCGTGCTGGAGCCGAAGGTGCTTCTGTTCGACGAGCCGCTGTCCAATCTCGATGCCAAGTTGCGCCGGCGCGTGCGCGATGAAATCCGCGGTCTTCAGCAGGACCTCGCGCTGACCGTTGTCTATGTGACGCATGACCAGGAGGAGGCGTTGGCCGTGTCCGATCGCATCATCGTCATGAACGCTGCCCGCGTCGCTCAGGACGGGACCCCGCGCGACCTCTACAACGAACCCAGGAACTCTTTCATCGCCGATTTCATGGGCGACGCCAACCTGCTCGATGTCGAGGTTCTCGCCAGCAATGGGACGAATGCCGAGGTAAAGATCGGGCCGCTGCGGCTCGACATGCCGCATCGCGGCATCGCGGCGGGGCCGGCGGTGCTGGCCGTCCGGCCGAATGCCGTGCGCCTCGTCGCCGGCCAGCCGGCAGCCGGCGGGATGAGAGGGCGCGTGGTCAAGAGTTCTTATCTCGGCGACCACATGGAATACCGCGTCGCGATAAACGATCCGGCGGTCGAGTTGTTTGCGACGTCGCCGATCGTCACACCTGCCCTGCCGGAAGGCAGCGTCGTCGCGGTCGATTTCGATCCGGCAAAGATCGTGCTGATAGCGTGCGACAAGTCCTAGCCAGCAGCGGACACCGCTACCGGTGCGCCTGATACGAAAATAGTGGTTCTCGACGTTCCATGTCGATGTTACGAATCTCTGTGCATTCCGAATGTGCGCTTGTGACCATGTGTCCGGGCAATTTGGAACTGTGGCGAGCACAGGACGTATTCTTCACGCGGGACCAGACGGTACACTCGAAGCCGTCACAGGGCCGCAATGGGCGTTTTCGACAGTGGCCACAAGGGAGGAAATACCAGTGAAAGCATCCTATCTCATCTCAGCCGCGCTGCTTGTGGGTACCGCGATGCCAGCGGCGGCAGCCGAAATTTCCGACGGCAAGGTCAAGATCGGCATCCTCAACGACCAGTCGGGTGTCTATGCCGATTTCGGCGGCAAATGGTCCGTCGAGGCGGCCAAGATGGCTGTCGAGGATTTCGGCGGCAAGGTCCAGAATGCGCCTATCGAGGTCATCAGCGCCGACCACCAGAACAAGCCGGACATCGCCTCCAACATAGCGCGCCAGTGGTACGACACCGAGCAGGTCGATGCCATAATGGAACTGACCACCTCCTCGGTGGCGCTCGCCGTGCAGGGACTTTCCAAGGAAAAGAAGAAGATCGACATCGTCACCGGCGCGGCTGCGACCGACCTGACCGGTAAGCAGTGCTCGCCCTATGGTTTCCATTGGGCCTACGACACCCATTCCCAGGCCGTCGGCACAGGCGGTGCCCTGGTGCAGCAAGGCGGCGACAGCTGGTATTTCATCACCGTCGACTACGCCTTCGGCTATTCGCTCGAGGAGCAGACCGCCAAGCTCGTCAAGGATCGCGGCGGCAAGGTGCTTGGTGAAGTGCGCTATCCGCTCGGCTCGACCGACTACTCATCCTTCCTGCTGCAGGCGCAATCCTCCGGCGCCAAAATCGTTGGCCTTGCCAATGCCGGTCTCGACACTTCCAACTCGATCAAGCAGGCGGCCGAATTCGGCATCGTCGCTGGCGGCCAGCGGCTCGCGGCACTTCTGTTCACGCTGGCCGAAGTGCATGGCCTTGGCTTGCAGGCGGCCCAGGGCGTCGTGCTGACCGAAGGCTTTTACTGGGATCGCGACGACAAGAGCCGCGAGTTCGCCAACCGCTTCTTCAAACGCACCGGCAGGATGCCGAACATGATCCAGGCCGGGACGTATTCGGCGGTGTCGCAGTATCTCAAGGCCATCGACAAGGCCGGCACCGACGAAACCGAAGCGGTGGCCAAGGAAATGCATTCGATGCCGGTCAATGACGTCTTTACCGCCAACGGCAAGGTGCAGGCCGACGGCTCCATGGTGCACGACATGTACCTCTATCAGGTCAAGAAGCCCGAGGAGAGCAAGAAGGATTGGGACTACTACACCTATCTTGCAACCATTCCGGGCGACCAGGCCTTCATGAAGGCCACGGATAGCGGCTGCCCGCTCGTCAGCAAGTGACGACGGCAACCGCCGCGGCCGTCAGGCCTGACGGCGATGGAGCCGTGCCGCGGGTGGTGCTTTCCGCCCGCGGCCTCAGGCGCGATTTCGCCGGGTTCGTCGCGGTGAAGGATGTCGATCTCGACGTTCATCACGGCAGGATACACGCCTTGATCGGGCCGAACGGCGCCGGCAAGACCACGATCTTCAACCTTTTGACCAAGTTCCTCCAGCCGACCAGCGGCACGATTGAACTGCTCGGCACCGACATTACCCGGACACCGCCGGCCAGGGTGGCGCGGATGGGCCTCGTGCGCTCGTTCCAGATATCGGCGATCTTTCCGCATCTGAGCGTGCTCGACAATGTGCGCGTTGCGCTGCAGCGGCCAGGGGGGCTGGGCTTCCAGTTCTGGCGCCCGCTTTCGGCGCTCGACCAACTGACGCCGCGGGCGCGCGAGCTTCTCGGCACGGTCGGCCTCGACGACGCGGCGCACCGGCTCGCCGGCGATCTCTCCTATGGCCGCAAGCGCGTGCTCGAGATCGCCACTACGCTGGCGCTCGATCCAAAGGTGCTGCTGCTCGACGAGCCGATGGCCGGCATGGGGCACGAGGATGTCAGCATGATCTCCGGGATCATCCGCGCCTTGGCCCGCGATCGGGCCGTGCTCATGGTGGAGCACAATCTGACCGTCGTTGCCGATCTTTGCGACTGGATCACCGTGATGCAGCGCGGCAAGGTGCTCGCCGCGGGCGACTATCCGACGGTCAGCCAGGATGAACGCGTCCGGATAGCCTATATGGGAACCGAGCATGAGTGAGCCGCTACTTGCCGTGCGCGATCTCCATGCCTGGTACGGCGAGGGCCACGCGCTGCACGGCGTCGACCTCGATGTGTTCCGCGGCGAAACCGTGACGCTGCTTGGCCGCAACGGCGTCGGCAAGACCACGACGCTGCGCGCCATCATGGGGCTGATCCGCAAGCGCACCGGCAGTGTCGTCTTCAACGGCAACGACTTGATCGGCCTGCCCTTGCACCGTGTCGCCCACCAAGGCATCGGTTTCGTTCCCGAGGAGCGCGGCATTTTCGCCACGCTGACAGTCGACGAGAATCTGATCCTGCCGCCGGTGGTGGCCAAGGGCGGGATGAGCGTCGAGGAGATCTTCGAGCTCTTTCCCAACCTGAAGGAGCGCCGCAACAGCCCGGGCACCAGGCTATCCGGCGGCGAGCAGCAGATGCTGGCGATCGCCCGCATCCTGAGGACGGGTGTCCGGATGCTGCTCCTCGACGAGCCGACCGAAGGCCTGGCGCCGGTCATCGTCCAGCGCATCGGCGAATTGCTTGCGACGTTGAAGAAGCGCGGCATGACGATCCTGCTCGTGGAGCAGAATTTCCGTTTCGCCGCCCGCATTGCCGACCGCTTCTACCTGATGGAGCACGGCAAGGTGCTGAGCGGGTTTCCGGTCGGCGAACTGGCCGCCCACGACGCTCAACTTCACGAGGTGCTCGGAGTATGATCGCGCCATGACGATGATCTTCGGCATCCCCATCCAGGCCTTTCTCGGGCAGTTGCTGGTCGGGCTGATCAACGGTTCCTTCTATGCGATGCTGAGCCTTGGCCTCGCCGTCATCTTCGGCCTGCTGCGCATCATCAATTTCGCCCACGGCGCGCTCTACATGCTGGGCGCCTTCATCGGTTATCTGCTGCTTGTCCATCTCGGCATCGGCTATTGGCCGGCGCTGATCCTGGTGCCGCTCGCCGTCGGGCTGTTCGGCATTGCGGTCGAGCGTGCAGCGCTCTCGCGGCTCTACCAGCTCGACCCTCTCTACGGCCTGCTCTTCACTTTCGGCCTGGCCTTGGTCATCGAGGGCGTCTTCCGTTATTATTACGGCGTCTCGGGAAATCCCTATGCGGTGCCGGCGCTACTTGCGGGCGGCACCAATCTCGGCTTCATGTTCCTGCCCAACTATCGCGGCTGGGTGGTGCTGGCATCGCTTCTCGTCTGCCTGGGCACATGGCTTTTGATCGAGAAGACCAGGCTTGGCTCCTATCTGCGCGCCGCGACCGAAAATCCAGAACTGGTCCAGGCTTTCGGCGTCAACGTGCCACTGCTTTTGACACTCACCTATGGACTGGGTGCGGCACTTGCCGGTCTTGCCGGGATCCTGGCGGCTCCCGTCTACCAGGTCAGTCCGCTGATGGGGTCGGATCTGATCATCGTCGTCTTCGCCGTCGTCGTGGTCGGCGGCATGGGCTCGATCCTGGGCGCCATCGTCACCGGCTACATGCTCGGCCTCGCCGAGGGCCTAACCAAGGTGTTCTATCCCGAGGCGTCGAACCTTGTCGTCTTCGTCATCATGGCGATCGTGCTTCTACTGCGGCCGGCCGGCCTGTTCGGAAGGGACGCCTGAGATGAGCGAGCTGACGCTTCACGAAAAGCGCGCCGCGGCCTCCGTGCGGCTGGAACGCGCGCTGGTGGCGCTGGCGGTATTGGCGCTCATCGCCGCGCCGTTCTTCGTCTACCCGTTCTTCCTTATGAAGATGCTGTGCTTTGCGCTGTTTGCCTGCGCCTTCAACCTGTTGCTCGGCTACACCGGCCTGTTGTCCTTCGGCCACGCGACCTTCTTCGGCGGCGCTGCCTATTTCTGCGCGCATGCCGTCAAGGTATGGGGCTGGCCGCCGGAGGCAGGCATTCTGCTGGGTACCGCCGGCGCGGCCCTGCTCGGGCTGGTCATGGGCTTCTTCGCCATCCGCCGGCAAGGCATCTATTTCGCCATGATCACGCTGGCGCTGGCGCAGATGTTCTTCTTCTTCTGCGTGCAGGCACCGTTCACGCAAGGCGAGGATGGCATCCAGGGCGTTCCGCGCGGCAACCTCTTCGGCATCATCGATTTGAACGCCACGGTCAACATGTACTATGTCGTATTGGCCATCTTCCTGATCGGCGTCTTCGCCATTTGGCGGATCGTCAACTCGCCCTTCGGCATGATCCTGCGCTCGATCCGCGAGAACGAGAACCGCGCCATCTCGCTCGGCTATTCCGTCGCCAGGTATAAGCTCGCCGCTTTCGTCATGTCGGCCGCACTTGCGGGGCTTGCCGGCGCGGTCAAGGCAATCGTGTTCCAGTTCGCGACGCTCACCGACGTGACATGGCAGATGTCGGGCGAGGTGATCCTGATGTCGCTGCTTGGCGGCATCGGTACCATGGTCGGGCCGGTCGTCGGCGCCGGCTTCGTCGTCGGCCTTGAAAACACACTCGCCACCTCAGGCTTTCCGGTGACCATCGCCACCGGCCTGATATTCATGGTCTGCGTGCTCGTCTTCCGGCGCGGCATCGTCGGCGAATTCCATGCGCGGCTGCCCAGGCCGGCGGACGGTGCAAGTGGTTGATATTCATCCCGTGGCCGATCTCCCTGCTGTCTCCAGCCATGTGGTGGGCAGTCCAGTGAGCAACCGGGAATGCAGCCTGGATGTTTATCGAAGCGCCTGCTTTACAGGCAGGTTTGGTAGCGCTACCGTCTCCGTATCGCGTGACCACATGAAGGTTGGAGGGCCGTCGCCGGGAGAGGTCAGCGGTTCCTTCGAAGAGACGTCGCGGGAATCGTTCGGGAGGAGGATCGATGGCCGTCTGTCGCGATTAGCGAGGTTTACAAATCATTCGGGACCGTCGAGGTTCTGCACGGCGTCAGCGTGAACATCGACGACGGCGAATTCGTCACGCTGGTCGGGCCGTCGGGTTGCGGAAAATCAACCCTGCTCAGGATGATCGCGGGCCTGGAAAAGATTTCGCGGGGCCAGATCGCGATTGGCGAGCGTGTCGTCAACAACGTTGCGCCGAAGGAACGCGACGTCGCCATGGTCTTCCAGAACTATGCGCTGTACCCGCATATGACCGTCGCCGAGAACATGGCGTTTTCGCTCATGCTGAAGGGCGTTTCGAAGGCTGAGAGCGGCGCCGGCGTCCAGCGCGCAGCGGAGATTCTGGGGCTGGTGCCGCTGTTGGCGCGCTATCCCCGCCAGCTTTCCGGCGGACAGCGCCAGCGAGTTGCCATGGGGCGGGCGATCGTGCGCGATCCGGCGGTTTTCTTGTTCGACGAGCCGCTGTCCAATCTTGACGCCAAGCTCAGGGTGCAGATGCGCGCCGAGATCAAGGAACTGCACCAGCGCCTGAAAACCACGACGGTCTATGTTACCCATGACCAGATCGAAGCCATGACCATGGCAGACAAGATCGTGGTCATGCATGACGGCATCGTCGAGCAGATCGGGCCGCCGCTGGAACTCTACGACAGGCCGGACAATCTCTTCGTCGCCAGTTTCATCGGCTCGCCCGCCATGAATTTGCTGCGGGGCGAAATCGCGACGAACGGGTCGCCGTCCTTTCGGGGCGCGGGCGGAATTTCCGTGCCGTTGGACGCAGCATCGTCCGTCAAAGGCGGCGAGCCGGTGGGGAAGCGCAGGGCGGCCGCCAGGCCGATCAACGAGACCCTTGCAGGGAGCCCGCCCCATGGCCTTGCCGTCCGTCGCCGCTCAGCCGCGTTCCTCGATGCTATCGCGCCTGGCCGAGAGCAGGAACGCGCTTGGCTTCGGCTTCATGCTGCCGGCGGCGGCATTGCTGCTTGTCTTCCTGACCTATCCGCTTGGGCTCGGCGTCTGGCTCGGCTTCACCGATGCCCGCATCGGCCGTCCCGGCATCTTCATCGGCATCGAGAACTATGAATATCTGTGGAGCGACGCCGTTTTCTGGCTCTCCGTCTTCAATACCCTGCTCTACACCGTCAGCGCCTCGATCCTGAAATTCGCGCTTGGCCTCTGGCTGGCGCTCATCCTCAACCAGAATCTTCCCTTCAAATCGTTCTTCCGCGCGATTGTCCTGTTGCCGTGGGTGGTGCCGACGGTGCTGTCGGCCATCGCCTTCTGGTGGATTTACGATTCGCAGTTCTCGATCCTGTCCTGGGCACTCCAGCAGATGGGCCTGATCGACCATCGCATCAATTTCCTCGGCGATCCGGAGAACGCGCGTGCTTCGGTGATCGCGGCCAATGTTTGGCGCGGCATCCCTTTCGTGGCCATCACGCTGCTTGCCGGCTTGCAGACAATCCCCCAATCGCTTTACGAGGCCGCCACGCTCGACGGCGCCAACCGCTGGCAATTGTTTCGCCATGTGACGCTGCCGCTGCTCACCCCCATCATCGCCATCACCATGACGTTCTCGGTGCTGTTCACCTTCACGGATTTCCAGCTGATCTATGTGCTGACCCGCGGCGGACCGGTAAATGCCACCCATCTGATGGCGACGCTGTCGTTCCAGCGCGGCATTTCGGGCGGCCAGCTCGGCGAGGGCGCCGCGATCGCGGTCGCCATGATCCCATTCCTCCTTGCCGCGATCCTGTTCAGTTATTTCGGCTTGCAGCGCCGCAAATGGCAGCAGGGGGGCGGAGACTGACATGGCTGCCACCAGGAAGACAAAACAGCCGCAGCTCGACGAAGGCGGCATGGGCTATTTGCAGAGCGTGCCGCGCCGTGTGGTGACGGTCTATCTCCCCCTGCTCGTGTTCGTCATCGTGCTCTTGTTCCCGTTCTACTGGATGACGATCACAGCGGTTAAGCCCAATGTCGAAATGACCGACTATGCCAATTTCAACCCGCTCTGGGTCGTGCATCCGACATTGGAGCACATCCGCTATCTTCTCTTCGAGACGTCCTATCCGGGCTGGCTGCTCAACACGATCATCATTTCGACCGCCGCCACTTTCCTGTCGCTGGTGGCGTCGGTTTTCGCGGCCTATGCGATCGAGCGGCTGCGGTTCTCCGGGGCACGGCAGGTCGGCCTCGCGGTGTTCCTCGCCTATCTCGTGCCGCCCTCGATACTGTTCATCCCCTTGTCGGTGATGGTGTTCAACCTCGGGCTTTACGACACACCCTTCGCGCTCATCCTCACCTACCCGACCTTCCTGATCCCCTTCTGCACCTGGCTGCTAATGGGTTACTTCCGCTCCATCCCCTTTGAACTGGAAGAATGCGCGCTCATAGACGGGGCAAGCCGCTGGCAGATCCTGAGCAAGATCGTGCTGCCCCTGTCGGTGCCTGGCCTGATCTCGGCGGGCATATTCGCATTCACCCTGTCATGGAACGAATTCATCTATGCCTTGACGTTCATTCAGTCGTCCGAAAACAAGACCGTGCCGGTCGGGGTGCTCACCGAACTCGTACGCTCCGACGTCTATGAATGGGGTGCCCTGATGGCGGGCGCGCTGATCGGATCCCTGCCGGTCGTCGTGCTCTATTCGTTCTTCGTCGAGCACTACGTCTCCTCGATGACCGGCGCGGTGAAGGAATAGCGCCGTCCTGATGCCGCGGGCGATTTTCCTGGAATGCCCTAGCCCAGGCTTTTGCCGTAGCGGGCAAAGCTTTCGGCCAGGACAGTCGTGCTCGCACCGGCCCGTTCGGGCCGTTTGTAGATGCCGCCTTCGACGCGGATCGGCTCCTCGAAGTGATCCTTGATCCAGGGGATGTATTCGAGGATCGTCGATGCAGGATGCCAGTAGCTCAGATGCACATGCACCTGGCTCATCTCCCCTGCATGCGGAACGACGGGAAGCCGATGCGCCAGTGCCAGGTCCGCGACCTGGATGTATTCGGTTATTCCTCCGAGCCGCGTGACGTCCGGCTGGACGTAGGCGACGGCTCCTGCATCGACGAAGGAGCGGAACGCGTCGATCGTGTAGAGCTGCTCGCCGAGCGCGATCGGGATCGATGTATTGCGCGCGAGCGTCGCGTGGCTGGCGACATCGTCATACCAGAGCGGCTCCTCGAACCAGTAGATATCTAGGTCGCGCGCCAGCGCGCAGAACCGCTGGCAGGTCGGAAGATCCCACTTGCCGTTGCCGTCGATTGCGATCCGGATCCTTGATCCGACACGTTTGCGCACAGCCGCCAGGCGCTCGACGTCGATATTTGGGTCGTCATGGCCGACCTTGATCTTGATGCGTGTGAATCCATCCTCCTCGACGGCTTTCGCGGAGCCGCGCAGCAACGTGTCCAGGTCGAACGAAATCCAGCCGATATCGGTATTGTAGGCCTCCAGGGCATCGGTGCGCGCGCCGCCGAGATAACTCCACAGCGGCAGGCCCGCCCGTTTCGCCTTCAGATCCCACAGCGCGATATCGATTGCGGCCAGCGCCAGATGCGTGATGCCGGCCCGACCGACCCATTGAAGTGAAGGATGGCGCGCAAGCCTGGTCCATAGACGCTGATGATCCGAGGCGTCTTCGCCTACCAGAAGCGGCGCGTAACACTCACCGATGCAGGACGTTATCAGCCGGTCGGCGGCCAGATGGGCATGCGTGCCGGTGAAGCCATAACCTTCCAGCCCATCCGTGGTGACGATCTTCGTACCCACGACACCCCAATGGGTGATGCTGTGGGTCGAGTCCGAAATGGAGTCCGACGTGAGTGGAAGATGGAGAATGAACGGGCGGACGGAGGCGATTTTCATCTATGACCCTTGGCGGATATGAATTTGTCAATGAAGGAGCTGCGAGAGGAATTCGCGTGCACGCTGATGCTTCGGGGCTGCGAAGAACTCCTTCGGCGTGGCCTCCTCGAGTATCCGGCCCTTGTCCATGAAGACGACCCGGTCGGCCACCTGGCTGGCGAAGCCCATTTCGTGCGTCACGCAGATCATCGTCATGCCTTCGGAGGCCAGCGAGACCATGGTGTCGAGCACTTCCTTGACCATTTCCGGATCGAGAGCCGAGGTCGGTTCATCGAAGAGCATGATCTTGGGCTGCATGCAGAGCGCGCGGGCGATCGCGACGCGCTGCTGCTGGCCGCCGGAAAGCTGGGACGGATACTTGTCCGCCTGATCGGCGATCCGAACCTTGTGCAACATCTCCAGCGCTCTCTCCGAAGCGTCCCTGCGCGATTTTCCGAGCACGCGGATCGGCGCCAGCGTACAGTTCTCGATCACCTTGAGATGCGGGAAGAGGTTGAACTGCTGGAACACCATGCCGATGTCCCGGCGCGGAACCATACGTCCGTGGGACTTCTCGACCAGCGGTTTGCCGTCGATTTCCACCGAGCCTTGCTGCAGGTCTTCCAAGCCGTTGATGCAGCGGATCAAGGTCGACTTGCCTGAGCCCGACGGCCCGCAGACGACAATCTTTTCGCCCTTCGCCACCTCAAGGCTGACGTGATCGAGCGCCTGAAACCCGCCGAACATCTTCACCGCATCGCGCAGTTTCACAAAGGCGCTGCCGTTGGCGTCCATGAACTCCTCCTTGTTGCGAAGTTGGCTTGTAACCCGAAAGATCGAAATCGGAAAATAAAAAATTTTCTATTTTTAATTTTTCTGTTGCGCCGAACCGGAACCTGACCGATGCTTGGGCCATGAGCATGATCAAGACAACATTGGCCGAGCAGGCCTACCAGGAGCTGCGGTCCCGGATCGTCGGCGGCAGGCTGGCAGGCGGGCAGCGCCTGTTGCCAAACGAATTGGCGGCGGAACTGGGCATCAGTCCCACGCCTGTCAAGGAAGCCTGCCTGCGGCTGGAGGCGGACGGGCTTCTCGTCAATTCCTCGCGGCGCGGCATGGTGGTCCGCAGCTTCAACGAGGAAGCCGTCGAGGAATTATACGCGGCCAGGACACTGCTCGAGAAAGGGGCCGTGGAAGCAGCCTTCGACGCAGGACGGCTCGATGAGGCGCTGCGGGCGAAGCTCCAGGACAGCCTCGAAAACCACAGGCGCTTCGCCAAAGGGTCGTCGCTCGACGATCTGGCGAAGGCGCTCTCCCATGACCGGGCCTTCCACAGTTCGCTCGTCGGCGCCGCGGGGATACCGATGATCTCCGAGGTCCACTCCCGCATTGTCGGCCAGACGCATACGGTCTTCGTCTCGATTCCAGGCGATTACAGCCGCTCGGTCGAGGAGCACCAGGATATTCTCGATGCCATCGTCGCCGGCAAGAAGAGCCAGATCCTCGCGGCGCTTCAGCGACATCTCGAGAGAAGCCGGCAGAACACCTTGCGCCAGGTAAAAGTCCTTGCGCGAGCGATCGAACCGAACCTTGTTTGAAGACCGGGGACGAGTGTGGGGTACCTAGATTTTTCCGGGACATTCGCGCGCGGCGACCTGTTCGTGCACGCCGCCATGCTGACTGTCGGCCTGTCAGCCGCCGCGCTGGTTCTGGGCATGTGCGTCGGCATCGTCGGCGCCCTGATGAGACTTTCGAGCTCGAAAGTCCTCTCCTCAATCGCGGCCGCCTATGTGGAAATCATCCGAAACACGCCGTTTCTGGTGCAGATCTACATCGTCTATTTCGGCCTGCCCTCGGTCGGCATTCGCATTTCCGAAGTGACGGCGGCCATCCTCTCCCTGACGCTCTACGCGGGCGCCTATATCACCGAGATCGTCCGTGCCGGCATCCAGACGATCGGCAAGGGACAGCGGGAGGCGGCGCACACGCTTGGCATGTCACCGTATCTCACCTTCCGCTATGTCGTTCTGCTGCCGGCGATTTCAGCGATCTTTCCGGCACTGACCAGCCAGTTCATCCTGATCATGCTGGCCTCCAGCGTCGTTTCGGTCATCTCCGTCCCGGAACTGACCGGCGTCGCCAATGATGTGCAGGGCCTGACCTTCCGAAGCCTGGAAGCCTATCTCGTGGTCGCGGCCATCTACCTTGTCCTGACGGCTGCATTCAAAGGCGTCTTCGCACTGATTGACCGTGCCCTCTTCTCCTTCCGCTTTGCAGGGCGATGACGATGTTCCAGACATTCAATCTCCATCATGTCGGGTTTCTGCTGCAATGTGCGACGTGGACGGTCGTCCTCTCGGGAATTGCGCTTGCAGGCGGCGCCATCGGCGGATCGATTGTCGCCCTCATGCGCCTCTCCCGCTTCGCCTGGATGCGCTGGATCGCACAGGCCTATATCTATGTCATCCAGGGAACGCCCCTGCTCGTCATTCTCTTCATCGCCTATTTCGGCGTCGCCAATCTCGGCTATGACCTTCCGGCGATCTACGCGGCCGGCCTTGGATTTACGCTCTACAGCAGCGCGTTCCTCGGCGAGATCTGGCGCGGGTCGATCCAGTCGATCAACAAGGGGCAATGGGAAGCGTCGTTCGTGCTGGCGCTTGGCTGGCGGCACACGATGACCGACGTCATCATCCCGCAGGCGCTTCGCGTCGCCATTCCTCCGACGGTCGGCTTCTCCGTTCAGGTCGTCAAGAACACCGCGCTTGCTTCGGTCGTCGGCTTTATCGAACTGACGAGAGCAGGACAGATCGTCTCCAGCGCCACGTTCCAGCCGCTGCCCGTCTATCTGACGGTCGCGGCCATCTACTTCGGCATCTGCTCCATACTGTCCCATGCCAGCCGCCGCCTGGAGCGCCGCCTGCAGCAGGCAGCCAACTGAAGATCCGGTTCATCACACCAGGGAGGAAAGTATCATGCTATTGAAGAGACTTGCTGTCGGGGTCGCCGCGATGCTGGCGATGATATTGCCCGCAAAGGCCGAGAGCACGCTGGACGCCATCGTGCAGCGCGGCACTATCAATGTCGGCGTCGGCCTTGGAACGCCGCCTTATGGCCTGATGGACAGCAGCATGCAGCCCGACGGCTATGACGTGTCCGTGGCAAAGGCAATCGCCCGCGATCTCGGCGTCAAGGTCAACATCGTCGATACGACGGCAGCCAACCGCATCCCGAACCTGACTTCGGGCAAGCTCGACATCGTGATCTATTCGTTCTCGATCACCGCCGAGCGCGCCAAGGCCATCGCGTTCACCAACACGTACTATGTCGACCAGCAGGTCTATGTCGGTCCCGCCGACCAGCCGATCACCAAGATCGAGGATCTGGCGGGCAGGAAGATCGGCGTGACGCGGGCCAGCACGAACGACATCGTCATGACCAAAAAGGCCGTCGAAGGCGCACAGATCCAGCGCTATGACGATGACGCGTCGACATCCCAGGCGCTGTTCGCAGGCCAGGTCGAAGGCATCGTGACCAGCGGCGCGCTTGCCCGCGCCGTCGAGGAGCACGATCCTAACCTCAAGAAGCAGTTCGTTGTGGCGCAGGCGCCGATGGGCATAGGCCTGCGCCGCAACGACCCGGACTTCCTGCACTGGCTGAACACGGAGCTCTTCATGCTTCAGTCGACAGGTGAGCTGCAGGCCCTGCAGAAAAAATGGATGGGTGTCGAAGTCGACCTGCCCCGCTTCTGAGAATGACTGGATCCGGGACTCCCCCGGATCCACACATGCCGCTGCGATCGGTTTATCGAAGGTTTTTTCATGAAAATCACGGATGTGAAGGTGCGCTGCTGCCAGCGCAAACCAGGCGATTTTGCCGCCAGCGCGTTTCGAACCGGGGATTTCGCGAAGTTCGAATTTCTCACCGTCACCATGATGACGGACACCGGGCTCGAGGCAACCGCCTTCGGGTTCGCCGGTCGTTCGGCGGCGGGCGCCGGCAGGCTGATTGCCGACACGCTGCGTCCGTTCTTCATCGGCCGTGACCCGCTCGACCGGGAAAAGGCATGGCACGATTTCCGGGTGGCCGACCGCTGGTGGGGCCACTTGCCGATCTATGCCTACGGACCATTCGACACCTGCCTCTGGCTGCTGTCGGCCACCGCCGCCGGGCAGCCTCTCTACAAATATCTCGGCGCCTTCCGCGAACGCGTGCCGGTCTATGGCAGCTCGATGATCCTGTCGGGGCCGCAGGACTATGTGAAAGAGGCGCTGCGCGCCAGGGCCGAAGGGTTGCGGGCCTACAAGCTCCATACACCCGGTCTCGATCTCGACTACGATATCGACGTCCATCGCCAGGTCCGCGCCGCCGTCGGGCCGGATTTCACGCTGATGTCGGATCCGGTCTCGATGTTCAATCTCGAGCAGTCGATCCGCTTCGGCCGCGAGCTGGAAAGGCTCGACTTCTACTGGCTGGAAGAGCCTTTATACGACGAGGACGTTCATTCGCTGCGGGAGCTCGCACGCACGCTCGAAATCCCGCTCGTCGGGACAGAAGTCCTTGCGAAGCACCCTTACAGCATCGCCGAATGCATCTCGACGCGTGTCGTCGATCGCGTCCGGGCAGACGTTTCCTGGACGGGCGGCGTCACGGGCGTCATGAAGACGGCCCGCCTCGCCGAAGCCTTCGGCGTCAATTGCGAGATCCATACCGCCATCTTCCACCCGATGGAGATCGTCAACCTGCATTGCGCCGCGGCGATCAAGAACTGCGACTTCTTCGAAGTGCTCTATCCAATGGAGAACTTCGCCTTCGGCCTCAAGCAGCCGCTGCCGATCAAGGACGGCTACGCCGCGCCGCCGTCAGCCCCCGGCCTCGGGGTCGAGATCGACTGGGATGCCATCGACAACAGCACGATCTGTGAGGCCTGAGCGCCATGATGAAAGCTGTCTGCCTCGAGGAACCCGGCAAGATCTTGCTGGTCGAATTGCCCGAACCAAAACCGGGCCCGGGCGAAGTCGCGGTGCGGATGGAGTATGTGGGGTATTGCGGTTCCGACCTGACGTCGTTTCGCGGCCTCAATCCGCTGATCTCCTACCCGCGCGTCCTGGGCCATGAAATCTCCGGCACCATCTCGGCGCTCGGCGACGGCGTCAGCGCGCTTGCGGTCGGCCAGTCCGTGACTATTCTTCCCTATTTCAATTGCGGCAGGTGCCATGCGTGCCGCCTTGGCAGGCCGAACGCCTGCAAGGACAACCGGACGATGGGCGTCCAGCGCGAGGGCGCGATGGCCTCGATCATCGTCGTTCCCGCGGGCAAGATCATTCCGGTCGAGAGCATGCGCCAGCGGGACCTCGCGCTGATCGAGCCGCTTGCCGTCGGCTTCCATGCCGTCCGCCGCTCCGAGCTTTCGGCTGGAGAAACCGTCGTCATCCTTGGCTGCGGCGTCATTGGGCTCGGCGCCTTGCTCGGCGCTGTCAGGCGGGGCTCACGCGTGATCGCAGTGGACCTTAGCGCCGACAAACTCGCCGTTGCCAAGGTGCTCGGCGCCACTGACACCATCGATGCGTCGCGCGAAGATGTCCTGGCGCATGTCCTGGAACTGACCAGTGGGGACGGTCCGCAGGTCGTCATCGAGGCGGTCGGCGCGGATGCGACCTTTCGGCAGGCGATCGATCTCGTGGCGTCCTGCGGCCGGGTCGTCTATGTCGGCTACGCCAAGAACAAGATCGCTTACGACACCAAGTTCTTCCTGCTCAAGGAGATGGATATCCGCGGGTCGCGCGGCTCCGAGATCGCCGATTTCCACGATGTTATCGGCTATCTGAAGCAACATCGGGACGCCGGCGACCGCATCGTCTCACGCGTCGTGCCAATCGAGGAAGCCGGTGCGGCCATGCAAGCCTGGGACAAGAACCCCGGAGGCTTCACCAAGATCGTCGTCCGGATCGAAGCGAAGGAAGACGCATGAGCATCAAGGATATCTTCGGGCTGGAGGGGCAGCATGCGCTGGTGACCGGCGGCGGAAGCGGTCTCGGCCTTGCGATCGCCACCTGTTTCGTCGAAGCCGGCGCCAAGGTGACGATCGTCGGCACCAACGCCGCGAAGCTCGCTGCCGCCTGCGAGACGCTGGGGCCTTCCGCCACGAGCCATGTCTTCGACGTGACCGACACTGCCGGTGCCACGGGTTTCGCCAGCGAGGTGGCAAAAAAATCCGGACGCGTCTCGATCCTCGTCAACAATGCCGGCAACACGGTCAAGAAGCCGCTCGGCGAGATGAGCGTCGAGGCTTTCAATTCGGTGCTGAACGTCCATGTCGGCGGCGCCTTCGCCCTCTCGCGCGCCTTCCTGCCGCAGGTGACGGAAGCAAGGGGCAGCATTCTTTTCACCGCCTCGATGAGCTCTTTCCTCGGCATTCCCAACGTGATCGGCTATTCGGCGGCGAAAGCCGCCTATGTCGGCATGGTGAGGGCGCTCGCGACCGAACTTGCGCCCAGCGGGATACGCGTCAACGGTGTGGCACCAGGCTGGATCGACACCGCGCTTCTACGCCAGGCCACCGCAGCCGATCCGGAAAGGGCGCGCAAGATCAACAGCCGCATTCCCATGGGTCGTTTCGGCGAGGGCGCCGATATCGGCTGGGCCATGACCTATCTCGCCTCACGCGCCTCAGCCTATGTGACCGGCCATATACTGGTGGTCGACGGCGGCGCGCTGCACGGCTTCTGACACCATAGTTTTTCGAGGGAGAAAACAGATGACGACCGATACTGACAAGGCGATCTTCGAAGTCATCCGCAAGGAACTCTTCACGGCCGTCGTCGGCGACGTGCTCGATGTAATGGGCCACCGCCGGCAGTTCCTGCCGGCCGGGATCGTGCCGTTGCAGCCGGAGATGAAAGTCATCGGCCGCGCGATGCCGGTGCTGGAG
The DNA here is from genome assembly GCF_006440475.1 of Mesorhizobium sp. B2-6-1. NCBI lineage: Bacteria > Pseudomonadati > Pseudomonadota > Alphaproteobacteria > Hyphomicrobiales > Phyllobacteriaceae > Mesorhizobium > Mesorhizobium sp. B2-6-1. The sequence goes on along the minus strand of NZ_VFUH01000010.1, from coordinate 2,575 downwards.
GCGGACGTGTTTTCCGGCGGTTCGCCGGATGCGCACGGTCCGCTCGCGAACAAACCGTTCGGCCTCATGATGGAAGCGCTGGACAGCCTGACGGAGAACGATGTCTACATCGCCAGCGGCTCCTCCTTCCGCTACGCGCTGTGGGGCGGGCTGATGTCCACCAGGGCCCAGAAGCTGAAGGCTGCCGGCGCCGTCCTCAACGGCTATATCCGCGACTCCTGGGAAATCGAAAAGCTCGGCTTTTCGGTCTTCTCGCGCGGCATCTATGCCCAAGACCAGGGCCCGCGAGGCAAGGTGATCGACTATGGCTGCCCAATCGAGATCGAAGGCATCCTGGTAACGCCCGGCGACCTGATCTTCGGCGACCGCGAGGGCGTGCTTGTGATCCCGCGCGAGGCGGAAAAGGAAGCGATCGAGCGCGCGATCGAGAAGGTCAGCACAGAGAACAAGGTCGCAACCGCGATCCGCGACGGCATGAGCGCCTGCGAAGCCTTCCGTACCTTCGGCGTCATGTGAGCCGACGATGGACGATCCTCGTCTGCTCCTGCTCTGCGATCACGACAATGTGCTGGTCGCCTGCCGGCGCATCGAAGCCGGTGAGACCATCATCGTTGGCGGCGAGTCGCGCATTCTGATCAAGGCCGTGGAGCTCGGCCACAAGCTGGCGCGGCTGCCGATCGCCCCGGGGATGAAGGTCATCAAATACGGCGTCCCGATCGGCTCGGCGACGCGGTCGATCGGACCCGGCGAGCACGTCCATATTCACAATCTGAAGAGCGACTACACCAAAACGCACGTAATAGCGGAGACCGGATCATGACCGGCGAACAGTCCACCATCCTCGGCTATCTCAGGCCGGACGGTCGCAAGGGCATCCGCAACATTGTGATCGTGGCCTATCTGGTAGAGTGCGCGCATCATGTCGGTCGCGAAATTGTCTCCCATTTCCGCGGCAGGGACGTGCATCTGATCGGCTTTCCAGGCTGCTTTCCCAATCCCTATGCGCAGCGGATGATGGAGCGTCTGTGTACGCATCCCAATGTCGCCGCGGTACTGCTGCTGTCACTGGGATGCGAAAGCTTCAACAAATTCTCGCTCGCCCGCACCGTCGAGGCAAGCGGACGGCCGGTGGCCACGCTGACGATCCAGGAAAACGGCGGTACTTTGTCGACGATTTCCGACGGCATCGAATGGGTCGGGCAACGCCTGCAAGAGCTGGGCGCGGTCGCGAGAGTGCCAATGGATGCGAGTGAACTTATCGTCGGCACGATCTGCGGCGGGTCGGACGGCACCAGCGGCATGACCGGCAACCCCGCCGCCGGCCTTGCCTTCGATCGGCTGGTCCGTGCGGGAGCAGCCTGTATTTTCGAGGAGACCGGCGAGCTGATCGGCTGCGAAGAGATCATGGCGAGCCGTGCCGTGACGCCTGAACTCGGCGTCGAGCTGCGCGCCTCCGTGGCAAAGGCAGCGCAATACTACGCGACGCTAGGCTATGGCAGTTTCGCTCCGGGCAATGCCGATGGCGGCCTATCCACCATCGAGGAGAAATCGATGGGTGCCTATGCCAAATCGGGCTCGTCGCCGATTTCGGGCCTCATCAAGCCGGGCGACATTCCCCCTGGCGGCGGACTCTACCTGATGGATGTCGTGCCGGACGGGGACGTGCGTTTTGGCTTCCCCAACATCTCGGACAATGCCGAGATCGTGGAGCTCATCGCTTCCGGTTGTCACCTCACGCTCTTCGTCACCGGCCGCGGTTCGGTCTCGGGGTCGGCGGTCGCACCGGTCATAAAGATCTGCGCCAATCCCGAAACATACCGTCGCCTGTCGGGCGACATGGACGTCGATGCCGGACGTATCCTCGAAGGGGCCGCCACCTTGTCGGATGTCGGCGACGAAATCTTCAATCTGGTTCTTGCTGTCGCCAATGGCCATGCGACGAAATCCGAACAACTCGGGCACCGCGAATTCATCCTGACCTACAAGACTTTCGAACCGATCGGTCCCGCATGTCTGCCGGGCGCACAGCGAAAGGCTGGTCACCGAAGCTGAAGCTGCCGGCGTTTGCCGTGTGCCTGCGAGCGCTGTTTGCCTCTGTACTGAAGCTGCGCGATCCTTGACCAGCGCAGGAGCAAATGCGTGGCGGGCCGAACAATCTGGCGACAAGCTCACTCGTTTTGTTTGAAGCGCGGCACGCCGAAACGGATTCATGCGAGCCGCTTAGGTCTTGTTTTGCATGTCGCTAGATCGAACCGAGGTTGCTTGGGCAAACCAGCATTGGGCTGGCGGCTCGCAACCGCCTCACCTCCATACGGACAATTCAAATCAGCGGGCCTGCGTCAGCCATACGCCGCTTCCTGATATCTGGGGGAAGCGTCTTCTCGTTTTGGCGAGGGTTCTGTTCCGCCGGCGCGAATGAGCTGCCTGCCTGGTCGGAAAAAAACAGCTTCCAGCGGCCCGGGCGGAACGCTACCCGGCTCTTCTGGGCCGCGGGATGATCGACGGGCAGCTCGATCTCGACGCGCTGGCGTTCGCCGCCGATCTCGAGTTCCACCCGGCGGGTGCCGGCGACGCG